>JAKLJF010000202.1 GCA_023151335.1 Thermoanaerobaculia bacterium
ACAAGGAGTACAAAAAACTCCGGCCTATCGTGGAAACCTTTGAAAAATACGAAAAATTACTGGCCAACCTCCAAAGCGCCCGCGACCTGCTGGCCGTGGAAAAGGACCCCGACATGCGCGAGATGGCCAAAGAAGAAATAGAAACGCTGGCGCCGCAAACCGAATCGCTGGAAGAAGAACTGAAAGCACTGCTGGTCCCCCGCGACCCGGAGGATGAAAAAGACGTGATCTTCGAGATCCGTTCCGGAACCGGCGGCGATGAGGCCGCGCTTTTCGCCGGCGACCTGTACCGGATGTACCTTCGCTATTTCCAGTCGCAGGGCTGGCAGGTGGAGGTTGTTGATGAAAACCCCGGCACCGTTGGCGGCTTCGCCAAAATCGTACTCGAAGTGACGGGCGAAAACGTGTACGCCAAACTTAAATACGAATCCGGCGCCCACCGCGTACAACGCATTCCCGAAACCGAGGCCAAGGGCCGGGTCCACACCTCGGCGGCAACGGTAGCCGTGCTGCCCATCATGGAACCGGAAGAAATGGACATCCGGAAAGAAGACATCCGCACCGACGTATTCCGCGCCAGCGGCGCCGGCGGCCAGCACGTGAACCGGACCGAGTCGGGCGTGCGCTTCACCCACCTGCCCACCGGCGTGGTGGCCGAAAGTACCGAAAGCCGCTCGCAACACAAAAACCGCGAGATCGCCATGGGCCGATTGATCCAGCAAATCCGGGAGATGCAGGCCAATCAGCAACAATCCGCCCTGGCCTCACAGCGCAGAAGCCTCGTGGGTTCCGGCGACCGCTCCGAAAAGATCCGCACCTACAACTGGCCGCAAAACCGCGTGACCGACCACCGCCTGGAGGGCGACGTCAAAAATTTCAACCTGGATAAAGTGATCGAAGGCGATCTGGAAGAGATCATCGAGGCTTTGACGATTGCCGACAACGCGGCGAAATTGCAGGCGGAAACGGTAGGATAATCAAAATCCGTGAAAATCCGTGTACAACATGAGTCATCCCGAATTTTCCAAATGGCTTCGCCCTTGTGTCAGAAGTTAATGAACAGGATATAGGCCGAGTCTTAGTAAAATATTATTCGTTTACCGCCCAGACTTTCCAGGTTTTTGAAACCTGGAAAGTCTAAAACCGCGGCGTTTTCAAAATAATATTCCCCCTGACAAGTCAGAAAATCCGGCGGCTTGCATCGGATTTTAACCGCGAAGCGGTTGAATGTGAATAGCCACGGCTGTAACCCGTGGAAAAACGGCGGTGACGGGCCCAACCGCGAAGCGGTTGAATGTAGAATATAAATTATTGATTATCAAACACAAATGAGCTGATTCAACCGCTTCGCGGTTGTTACGCTCGAGCTCGCAATACCCCGGATTGCATCCGGGGCTATTCACATTCAACCGCTTCGCGGTTTCTTAACCCATCAGGAGAAATGATGGGATTGTTCAGTTTTTTGTGTCCAGTGGTCAGAATAGCCCTGATTGACAGGGGGGCACTGGATACAGAAAACGGAACACGCTCGAAATAACCTATGTCGGTTTTGCCTAAATTTACTCAAAGTTTTAAGCGAAATGGGGGTGCAGCGGTCATTCACGCTAAAAAATTCGGGATGACACATATTTGTCCGCTTTAGCACTTGAAAGGCGGACAATGTCCGCCAAATATTCGTCATTGCGTCTAAGACGCTCGACAGCGGTGGGCAGCTCCACAAACTGGTGTGGTTGGAGATGTCACCGCTCCTGCGTCGCGATGACACCTCCAACGGGGCCACATTAAACTGTTGCTGTCCCGTACCGCAAGCCGAAGGGGAGAAACAGTTTTGGGCACAACGTTCAGTTTCTCCTCGCGCGCAATTTTTCGGCAAAGCCCGCTGCCATCCGGTGGCAGCGCCAAAACTGCCACATTTCACCGCCGGCCAGCGCCAGCAACGCGGCGCCGAGCAGCAGGTTGTGTACCAGCAGGGCTTTTTCGTAATAATCCAGAAAAAACGGGCGGATCACAAACAGTTCGACCGCCACGGCCAGAGCGGCCAGGAAAGTAAGGGCCACCGCGATGGCCCGCGTGTACATCAGGGTATTGGAACGCTGGCGGATGAGGCATCTGCGCAGCAGGCGAATCGAAAGTTTTTCGCAGGGATCCAGCTTGATGAGTTCGCGCAGGACATGTTCGCTTTTGGCAAATTCATGCATCCGGTACAGCGCGACAGATTTTTTGAATAACAGCCGGGTGTAAATATCCTCGCCGCCCCAGTTTTCGATGTTTTGCATGATCACGATCTCCAGGAGGTGATCGCACATGACTACATGCTGGGGATAGTTGCCCGTTTCAAAAAGGGCATTGGTGTAGTTCAGTGTACAGTCGAAATATTCCTCCGTATCCAGGGCGGTCATGGCTTCCTCGAACCGCTCGTAATACCGGATGATACCGTGGTAATCGGCGGGATCGATAGCCTTAAAATTGCGGTACAATTTCAGTCGATATGCGGGCAGGTAAGCCATGGTTGGCGAAATGCTTGCGGTCGAAAGTTACGCCGGAAATATTTTTCCCACAAACACCATTTAGAATATCGAATATCGAACAGCGAATGCCGGATGTCGATATTCAAGGACTTCGACATTCGCTGTTCGATATTCGGTATTCTCTACTTCCGCTGGAACGCCACCGGCATGGCATCATCGAATGCCCCGGTGAGCACAGGTGTTTGCACGTTGGTGGTGTATTCCCGCACCTTCACGTATACGTAATTGAACAATTCGCGAATGGTCACGATCTGGTCACTGTTGGCGTTGGCCGCGCCGTTGAGCCCGCGCAGGAGGTAATAGGTGAATACGCCCTGGCGAAGGCCGTGATCTTCGAGCGACAATTCTTCGGCTTTGGAGGACATAAGCAGGGCTACGCCGCCGTAAGAATCTTCGAAGGCCTGGTAATATTTTTGCACGGAAACCGGCGCCGGTCCTTTGGCTGCCAGGCCGTAATTGAGCGTACCGCTGTGGCAGGCGTCGGCGATGCAAAGTTTATGTTTGGCTTTGCTTTGCATGAGGATGTTTTTGATTTCATCATGCCGGAGTTTGTTGTTGTAACCGTCGAAATCCGACGGCAGGAAACAACCTTCCAGGCCGTGGCCGCTGAAGTAAAACAGCACCACGTCGTTAGCATCGGCTTTGAGGAAAAACTGGCGCATGGTGCGCAGCACCTGTTCGCGGGTGGCCGCTTCGTCAATCAATACGGATATCTGCTCGTCGGGCAGGCCGCCGCCTTCGGGGCTTCGCAGAAAGGAATAGAACCGGAGCGCGTCATCGTCGGTGAACTTGAGCGACGGCATGGCCGTGTAGCGGCTCACGCCCACGACTACGGCGTAGATCTTGACATTCTGGCTCCGTTCTATGCGCACGGGGTCGCTGGGCACCATTTCGTCGGAATCCAGTTCCCGCACGGGGGCGCCATTGACCCAAACGGCGCCGTACACCCGGCCGTTGGCAAAATGCATAACGCCTTCGCCGTTGGGCGCGCCTTTCAGCCACTGCCCTTCGTAGCGGTCGCCGCCGGCATAGTAGCAAATACCGCGGCCGGCCGGTACGCCGTCTTTGAATTCGCCCACCCAGCGCGAGCCGTCGGGGTAGTTGTAAAAACCGCTCCCACTCCGGCAATAAACGGAGTTGCAGTTGCGCATACCGCTCAGGTCGGGCTTATTCGCGGAACTGGCAGCGGGTTTATTGGGCTTTTGGTTGCTGGCCTGCGCCACCGTGCCGTTGGTGTTTTGAGCGCCGGCATATTTACCATTGGCCCAAACGCCCTCGGTAACGGTGCCATTGGTGCGAACCAGTTTACCCTGGCCGTTTTTCATGTTTTTTTTCCAGCCGCCGGAATAATAAGCGCCATCGGGATAGTACATTGTCCCGTAACCTTCAAATTTGCCGTAATGGAACTGTCCTTCGTAGCGTTCGCGGGAGGCAAAGTAATACTTGCCCTGGCCGTGGGGTTGGCCATTGGCCCATTTGCCGACGTATTTATCGCCGTTGGCAAAACGAAATGTGCCCTGACCGTTACGGCAGTTTCCTTCCAGGCACTGGGCATCGAGGTTGGTATGGCTGACTGCCAGCAGCAAAGCCGGCATAACGAAGCAAAAAAATAGACCCTTCATAGGTGTGAGTAGTTTGATAATGTTCAACGAAAGCGGATAAGAAAGAAGGGTGCAAATACTGTTAAAAATAGATTAAAGTTGGTTAAGCGGGAGCTCCGGAAATCGCATTGAATGGCCATGTGTGGAAATCGATTTTAAAAGTACCCGGGTAAAGGGCGATTCCAAGAACATCTTTGTTAACCGAATATTGTGCCAGTCGCATGAGATTCAAACGATATTTGTAAATTTGCACCGCTAAATCGTTTGCTAAAAATTTGATTATCAATAAATTGAAAAAATCGCTAAAATGATGTTAAAAAAATTCTGCTTTTCGATCCTTACCATCGCCCTGCTGGCTGCCTGCGGCGCCGACCCATCCAACACGGCCAATGCCCAAACGACCAATGACGGCAAACACTTCGGCGCCACGATCACAGCCGACGGGGCCATCAAATACGACGAACTGATGCCTAAAATGGCAACAACCGATTCCCTTGCCATCAAGGTAACGGGCAAGGTGAAAGAAGTTTGCCAGAAAAAAGGCTGCTGGATGACGCTGGTATCCGACCAGCCCGGCTATCCCGAAATGCGCGTCACCTTCAAAGATTATGCGTTTTTTATGCCGAAAGACCTCTCCGGCAAAAGCGTGGTGATCGACGGTTTCGCTTTTGTAGATGTCACTTCGGTGGACGATCTGCGCCACTACGCGGAGGACGCCGGCAAATCCAAAGAAGAGATCGCCGCCATCACCGAGCCGAAACGCGAAGTGGCTTTCGAAGCGGCAGGCGTGCTTATTTTGAATTAAATATCCGGCGCCGTTTCCGGGGCGAACAGGGCCTGCACTATTTTCAATGCCGACCCCCGGAAGCGTCCTGCTGATGCCGGCGAAAGCTGACGGGATAAAATCAGGGGCGTGTCGTCGATCACCCGCAGCCATTGCACATCCCGGCAGGTAGTCCAATGTTCGCCGGCAAAAGGCCGCGGATCGGATTGCACCACGCCAAGCGCCCGTATTTCCCGGCGTTTGGCAATGGCCAGCACCACATCGCCAACGCACATACGCCGGGCCAGCTGCCGCACACTGCGCGCTGGCCCGGCTTTATTTTCGCCCATAATGTCGGGCAACAAATTTTCATCCCAAAAGCGGTAGGCTGTCCAGTAGGGACGAAGCAGTCCCGTATGATCGAAAGGCATCCGGTGTTCGCGAAAATGAACGCCCCAGGCTTCCGGATGCCGGCCCATATTCACCCACCAGACGCCGGCGCCGGCACTGATGCGCCGCCGCAGGTCGGTGAGTTGAAAATGGGTGTTTTGGAACAGAGGGAAGGCTGCAAACGCTTTGACCTCTGCCGGACGTATTTTCCGGATAGGTACCGAAAGACTTTTCAATCGGTTGAACTCCCCATGGAAAGCGGCGATCAAACCGGGGTCATCCATAACGATCAGATTTTCCGCATTGCCCGTATAGGTCCAGTTGTACGAACCCGTGAGCAGCAAACGGTCATCCACCAGGGCAAATTTATGGTGCATCAGCGCCGTGTCGCGGTAGGCGTATAACAATCCGCCCAGTTTGATCCATTTTTGGAAATCGAGTCCCCGCGGCTGAATGTTTTGGCTGTCATACTCGAGGATCAACTCCACCGCCACCCCGGCGCGCAGTTTTTGCAGCAAGACGTCGAAAATGTCCCGGTGGGAAAACCAGCAAACGGCCACGCGGATGCGCTGTTCAGCGCGGGCGAGGTGCCGGCAAAGGATGGCAGGCAGGTTCTGGAAGTAGGCAGCGGGGGACATAATGCAAAGCAAAGCATATCCTTCGGTAACGCCGGGCGCCGGTACCATAACGATGATAAAAAACGGCAGGAAGCGGGGGATATCTTTCAGTTGTTCTTTGGCCTGTTGGAGTTCTTCTGGGGTAGGTTGATTGGTTTTGGTAAAAAAAAGCTTGCCACGACCATACCGGGCATACACATGAACCATGTGTTTGGTTTCCAGGCCTTCCATCAAAAAGGCCCAGAGCATCATACGTGGAAAACGAATGACACGCCGGAATTGCGTGCGTATAGCCATGGCATTAAAACGTATGTATTGCCCGTATTGGTTCACCTTTTTATCAAATTCTGCAAATGCCGCTTTATATGATAAAAACAGTGCAGCAATAATAGGGCCGGAATCAACGGGCGTTCAACAATAGTTCCATCATCACCTTTGCCGACACCCGCCCCTTCTGCTCAATCATTTCCGGCGGCGTGTTGTCGCCGATCTCGTAGGTAACACCCGTGGCATCGAACTGGGCGAGGAACCAGGATTTAGACACCGGTTTACCCTCGGGGGCTGCATCTTCTTCAAATTCGAAGCCGGGCAGGTTTGTTTTCATGCCAGTCAGCCAGGCGTCTTTAAATCCGGGCAGCACAGGTGGGTTTTCCGTTTCATCGCCGGTGTAGAAGATATCTTCGAAGGTGGAGTGGAAATCGAGGCCGAGTACGAGCGTACCCTGGTGTTTTTGTACTTCGCGCACGATTTTATTGGCCACCTGCCGGGTTTCGGGCTGGCGGTAATAAGCCCAGTCGCGGTTAAGGTCGACGCCGCCGGCGTTGTGCCGCCAGAAACCGAGATCAACGCCGTCGGGGTTTATGAGCGGGAAAACCAATACGCGGTATTGCTGGCGGAAAGTTCGGGCCAGGTCGGAATCTGACAATAATTCGTCGATGAAATGTTGCAAGGCAAACCAACCGGTCACTTCCGGCGGATGTTGGCGGCACAACAATGCCACCACGCGTTTTTCCAGGGCAGGGCCCTGTCCGATGTCGAGCATACGCAGGGGGCGGCCCAGGCGGCTTTTGCCGAAAATTTCCTGCCGCACCTCGGGATGCCGGCTTTGCATCACGCACCAGTCGGCCACATCGGCAGAGGAAACGACGGGTTGGGCAGCCACCCAAAGCGTATCGGGGCCCACATCGAGCCGGAGCAGGGCGTCCTGTTTGCTGTGCATCGAAAAGCGGGCACTGTCAAGGGGCGTCCAGTCTTTGCTGTTTTGGCTGATCTTGGGAAAGTAGCGGTGGTCGGCGTAGTCATAGTCAAGGATCAGCCGCAGGGTTTGTTTTTTGGCCGACCAGAGTTTAAAAGCATACCAGGGACTTTTGTTGACCGGTTTGTTTTCCGGCAGGATCACCGCCCGGTAGGTGCTGTCGTCCACTTTGCGGAAATCGTTAAGCCGGGCGCCCGGGAAACGGTTGCTGGCGTAGACGGCGCCCGTTTTCCAGGCGCGGCGGGTTTGATGCAATACCGGTTTGCCGCGGGTATCTTCCGGCTCGGGGAAGTCGTGGGTGACGGCCTGCCAGGCTTTTCCGGAGTTCCACAATCCGGTAAGGAGGATAATTAAAAATAAACTTTTCATGCGCTGTTTTTCCCGGAAAGGTTTAGCTCAAATTATCCAAGTCCACCGGCAAGGTCCGGATTCTTTTCCCGGTGGCCAGGAACACGGCGTTGAACAGTGCCGGGGCGAACGGCGGCAGCGCAGGTTCGCCTACGCCGCCCGGTTTTTCCTGATTTTCCATGATATGCACCTCTACGGCGGGCATTTCCCGGATCGTGGGCAGGGGGTACTGGTGAAAGTTGGTTTCCTGCGCTTCACCGTCCACGAAAGTGATGCCGGGTTTTACGGCAGCCGACAGGGCCATAGCCACATTACCTTCCGTTTGGGCACGGATGGTATCGGGATTAACGATCATACCACAGTCGATCGCGCATACCACCCGGTCAATCGACACGCCGTTGCCTTTTTTGGAAACGGTAATGGCAAAGGCGGCCGTGCTGCCGAAGGAATTGGCAATGGCAATGCCCACGGCTTTACCTTCAGCGCGCTGGCGGCGGTAGTCCGACACTTCGGCCAGTTTATTCAGCAAAGCAACCCAACGCGGTTCTTTTTGCAACATGGCGAGGCGAAAATCGAGCGGATCCTTGCCGGCGGCGTGCGCCATTTCGTCTATAAAACTTTCCTGCGGAAATGCGCTGGTGGACGAATACA
>JAKLJF010000203.1 GCA_023151335.1 Thermoanaerobaculia bacterium
CAATTGAATTGGGCATGCGCGCCTGTTGCTTAGAAACCGGCCAAAATCAACCGGAGGCCATCGCGCTTTACCAAAAGTGCGGCTACCAGCGCATTCCGAATTATGGACAGTACTTGGGTGTGTACAACAGCGTTTGTTTTGAAAAACGACTGAATTGAAAACACAAGTTTCGCACCGGTGCGTATAAAACGTCGCAATTACCCCCGTGCTTTGACGTATTCCGGAAGCCGTTCAGTTTCTGAGCGGCCATCTCGGTTACCCTAAGTACATTGCGCGAGTTTGGCATCCGAACCATCGACGGGCATCGCATCATGTTTGGTCAAACAATTGAATATGGGGTTATAAAACCTTGATTGTCAAAGTTTTGAAAATGTTGTACATCACCCAGCTCATATACCTGAACGAAGGACAGGAGGCTGTTTTCGACCAGTTCGAGGCGGTCGCTATCCCGCTGATCGCTAAATACAACGGTCAGTTGATGCTGCGCCTGCGTCCGGCCGCGGAAGATTTTATCGAGGCAAGCATAGAGAAACCTTATGAGATCCACCTCGTCAGCTTCCCATCCGAAGCCGACTTCCTGGCGTTCATGCGCGACGAAGAGCGGAAACGGTTCCTGCACCTGAAAGAGCAGGCTATCCGTTCAGGATTTTTGATAAAGGGGAAAGGTTGAGGGCGACCTGCTGGAGCAGTTCCAACTCAACGCCGCCCGACTTGGCGAAACGAAAGCCCGCCGGCTTTTTACCGCCGATATACTGCGCCTTTGGCGGCCCGAGATCATCTTCAACCATTCTTATTGGCTGGATTGAACGTCAGCGGCCATTTTTTCCTCATGCGGTTTTTTACGGCGTTTGAGTGGTTTATCAGGCGGAATATTTGATCTTTACGCCACAGAACTAAATCATTAGGTCATGTTCAAAAACTACAAATTCTGGTTCAGGGCTGGATCCTGGGCGCTGCTCATTACCGGCCTGCTGCACAGCCTCAGCCTGATCAACAAACCCGTACCCACCAATGACACCGAACGTCAGCTGCTCGACCTGATGATGAACTACACCCTTGAGGGCGTCAACCGGACGATGTACGACCTGTTTTTCTTCTTTTCGCTTTGCCTCACCATGTTTTCCCTGTTCACAGCAGGCATGAACCTTCTTTTTGCCAAATACTACATACCCTCGGAGCACGACCGGAAATACATCACGGCGAACCTGATCTTCTGGACGATTTTTATGGTGCCGCTTTGCCTGCTGACGTTCATCGTACCCATTGTTTGTTATGCGATATGCTGGTTGTTTTTTCTGGTTGCTTTTTTGCTGACGAAAAAGTAAACGGTATTTTGCAGCACTAAAAGTGCCGTATGAAAAAACTATCCTGGCTGCATTGGCTGGCTATCCTGCTCGCCGTTAAATTCCTGTTTCATTTATACCTGAATGGTCAGTGGTCGTTCCATCGTGACGAACTGCTGTACCTGGCCCTTGGCAGAAACCTCGACTGGGGTTACGCCTCGGTGCCGGCGGGTATCGGGTTCTGGGCCTGGTTCGGCGATCGTGCGCTGGGCGGTTCCGTAGAAGCTATCCGGCTCATATCCACCTTGTTCGGCACGGCCACCGTGCTGCTTACCGGCCTGATGGCGAAAGAAATGCTTCCCCGCGAAGATGCAGGGGCTGGCAAATTCTCCATGATCCTGACCGGCTTGGCCGGACTAACTTCCGGGGCCTACCTGCGCCCCTGCATGTTGTTCATGCCCGTGGTGTTCGATATTTTTTACTGGACCTTGCTGTGCTGGCTTTTTCTCAAATTTATCAACACCGGCAAATCGTCGTGGCTGCCGTGGTTCGGCGCGGCAGTGGGACTGGGTCTGCTGAATAAATATTCGGTGCTGATCTTCCTCTTTGCCATGTTGCCGGGACTGTTGTTCACCCAAAACCGCCGTATTTTCTCCGATAAAAAATTCTACCTCGCCGCGGGACTGGCCCTGCTGATATTTTTGCCCAATATCGCATGGCAGGCCGAGCACCGTTTCCCTGTATTCCGGCATATAGGCGAACTGGCTGCCACGCAGTTTGCGCACGTGTCGATGGGCAGTTTTTTCGGCGATCAGATGCTGTTTTTCCTGCCGGCATTGCCCGTTTGGCTCTGCGGATTGTATTTTTTGTTGTTCCGGAAAGAAGCCGCCGCCTGGCGGATTTTCGGCTGGATGTATCTGACCGTACTGGCAGTATTGTTGTATTTCAGCGCGAAAAGTTACTATTCACTCGGCGCCTATCCCGTTCTCCTGGCTGCCGGCGCGGCGTTTCTGGAACGGCAAACCGCAAACCGCCTGCAGTGGCTTCGGTATGCCGTGCCCGCGTTTATGCTGCTCATCGGAACCATTGTACTGCCGGCTGCCTTGCCGCTGTTCCCGCCCGAACAGGAAGCCCGTTTTGCGCGACAAATGGCTAAAATGCCCGGTTTGCAGGACATACTGCGCTGGGAAGATGGGAATTATTATGCCCTGCCGCAGGATTTTGCCGATATGATCGGCTGGGAAGAACTGGCCGGGGCCGCGGGCAAAACCTGGCAAAACATCCCGGATAAATCCACAGCGGCCATATACGCCGAAAATTACGGCCAGGCAGGCGCCATCGAACATTTCGGCAAAAAATACGGCGTCACCCACGTCATGAGTTTCAGCGACAACTACCGCTACTGGCTGCCCGACAGCCTGCCCGCCAATTTTCAGACCCTCGTTTACATCAACGACGAACTGGGCGACGACATGCCCGGTTTTTTTCAAAAAATAGAAAAAGTGTGGGAACTGGATATGCCGCTTTCCCGGCAACACGGCGATCAGGTTTATCTTTGTGAAGGCCCCACGCCGGCGTTTTTTGAACGTATCAATACGGCGATGGAGCGGGCGAAAAAAGAAGAAGAAATTGACGATTAAAAAACAGATATGCAACTACTCAGTCAAATCCTGATCGCCCTCGTCGCCCTCGAACACCTGTACATCCTCTGGCTGGAAATGTTCGCCTGGGAAACCCGCGGCAAAAAAGTCTTTCGCGGCGCCATGCCCGACGAGATGTTCAAACCCACCAGGGTAATGGCCGCCAATCAGGGCCTGTACAACGGTTTTCTCGCCGCCGGACTAATCTGGTCGCTGCTGATCGGCGATCCGGTTTGGTCGCGGAATGTGGCCCTATTTTTCCTCGGTTGCGTAGCCGTGGCAGGTATTTACGGCGGTATTACCGCAGGCCGGAAAATATGGTATGTACAGGCGCTGCCGGCGATTTTGGCACTGGTGGCCGTGTTGTTGAAATAATCTCCAATGCCCGGCGGTATTATCCTTTTTTCCCTCTCCCTCACCCTGGCTTACGCCGCCATCATGGCCATTTACCTGTATGGTTGGCGGCGGCTGCCGGTTTGGGAAATTCCGCGCGGCTTCACGCCGCGCACCTCGGTCACGGTGGTGATACCGGCCCGAAACGAGGCCGGAAACATCAGGGCCTGCCTCGAATCGGTGCTTGCGGCAACCTATCCGTCGCATTTGCTCGATGTGCTGGTGGTGGATGACTTTTCAGCGGACGGGACGGCGGCGGTAGTTCAAAAAATTGCCGGGGAGTCTTTTTATTCACCACGGAGATACGGAGGCACAGCGATAATGGGGCCGAAACGCGGACAACTCTTAATCCGTCTACTCCGCCTCTCCGACCTGCCTCCCCCCGAAAACGCACCCGCATTCGGCAAAAAACGCGCTATTGCCGTAGCCGTCGCTGAAGCCCGCGGCGAACTCATCGTGACTACCGACGCCGATTGCAGGGTGCCGCCCGACTGGCTGATGTTGCTGGTTTCGGCCTACGAAACCCACCGGCCCCGGGCTATCGCCGCGCCGGTAATGATCAGGGGGGAGCAAAACCTGTTGCAGCATTTTCAGGCGCTCGATGTGGCGGGAACGATGGGGTTGACCGGCGCGGGCATTCGCATGGGCTGGCAGCACATCGGCAACGGCGCCAACCTGGCTTACCCCAGGGCTGTTTTTGAGGCGGTGCATGGCTTTGCCGGCAATGCGCACCATGCTTCCGGCGACGATCTGTTTTTACTGCAAAAAATAGCCCGGAACTGGCCCGGCAGCGTATTTTTTTTGAAAAACGCCGGCGCGGCGGTCAGTACGCCGGCGGCTGCAGACTGGAGCGCTTTTTTTCAGCAGCGGCTGCGTTGGGGTACTAAAAACGCCGCTCTGCCCGAAACGCCGGTACGGCTGGTGCTGGCAACGGTGTTCCTTTTTTGTTGTTCTATATTGCTGAATGTAGTAGCGACTTTTTTCTATGCGCCGCTTGTCTGGGTGTTGTTGATCCAGTTGGCGGTGAAAGCCGGTTTCGATTACCTGTTGTTGCGTGAAATGTGCGGCTTTTTCCAGCGCCGGGAGTGGCCGCGGTGGTTTTGGCCCTCCTTTATGTTGCACACAGGATACGTCGTCTTTCTGGGTCTGGCGAGCCTGACCCGAAAACAATTTGAATGGAAGGGACGAAGAGTTGGTTGACTATTCGTACCGCAGCGCCTCGATCGGATCGAGGCGTGCAGCTTTCATGGCCGGGTAAAATCCCGACACCACGCCTACGATCATGCATAGGGTGAGGCCCAGCAACATCCAGGCCCAGGGGACCAGGAAAGTGCCGCCCAGCAGTGGCGTTACAATGTTGCCGACCAGGATGCCCAGCAAAATACCCACGATACCGCCGATCTGGCAAATCACCACCGCCTCGGTCAGGAACTGGGTCAGGATGCTGCGGCGGGTAGCGCCCAGGGCTTTATAGATACCGATCTCGCGGGTGCGCTCCGTGACGCTCACCAGCATAATGTTCATCAGGCCTATGGCGGCGCCGAGCAGGGTCATCAGGCCGATGGCGACGGTGGCCAGGCGCAGGTTGGTGGTGTTTTCCTTTAGAATGGCCACCAGGCTGTCGCTGGCGAAAATTTCGAAATCCTCGTCCTGGCCGGGGCGCAGTTTTCTGATCTTCCGGAACAGGCCGGTGGCTTCCGACTGAGCCGCGTCCATGTCGGTGGCGTTGCGCACCGCCACAAGCAGGCTGTAATTGGTGTTGGCCGTGCCGTAAATGGCCCGCACGTTGTACAAGGGGGCGTACACGGCCCGGTCGGAGTTGTTGCCCATCGAAGTGCCCTTGGATTTCAGTATACCAACCACCCGGTAGCGGATATTGCCCACGAGTACGATTTTATCCAATGCTTTTTCCGGTTTGTCGTCGAACAGGGTTTTGACGATCTCCCGGCCGATAATGATCTTGGCCTGACCGTCTTCTACTTCTTGCCGGGAAAAATTTCGCCCATATTCGATATCGAGGCCTTTTACGGAAAAATAATTTTCATCGACGCCCACCACGCCGATATTCGGGTTGGTCTTTTCGTCTTCGAATTTGATCGTAGCCAGACTGGTGGCCCAGAAAGAAACGGACACCACGGCGGGAAAATGAAACCGCTCCTTAAACTCCTCGGCCTGATCAAATTTTACCGGATCGCCGGCCCGCTGCCGCCGGCCACGCTGCCGGCTGCTCACATCGCCCCATTTCCGCTCTATGCTGAATGAGTTGGCCCCCAGACCCGACAAATTATCGTTCAGGGAGTAGGCAATGGCGTCGATGGCCGTCAGGATACCCACCAGCGCCATGATGCCGAAGGCGATAATAAGCAACGTCAGCACGGCCCGCAGCATGTTGGCGCGGATGTTCTGGAAGGCCATGCGAAGTATTTCTGAAAAAGGCATACGTTCAGTCAGGTTTCTGGTTAGAGGGTTTCTGGTTTGAGGGTGGGTTTCGGCAGGGCGGTCAAAAATAGGTAGCTTTGAACGGGAGTATTCGTTTTTAGGAGGCAGGTTTTCTATTTTTCGATTAAATGCCGGTTTGGGCGGATTTTCTGAACTTCGCGCCTGCCAACCAAGCCGTCATTTAACATGCATCCGATGTTTCGCCAGCCCCTTTTGTTTCAGTCTTTTCCCGAAATAGTTGCCGCCGAAAGCACCCGGCACGGGGGGGTAAGTCCGGCGCCATACGAATCGTTGAATTTGGGCAAACACACCGGCGACGCTCCGGAAAATATCGCGGAAAACCGCCGCCGCTTCTGCTCGGCCCTGGGTTTTTCGCCCGATCAGCTGGCCTGGAGCAAACAGGTGCACGGCGCAGAAGTGCGCTTGGTAACAGAACCAGGCGGCGGCGAGGGCTACGATGCGCTGATCACCAATGTGCCGGGGATTTTCCTGGCCGTATCCATTGCCGATTGTACGCCAATCCTGATTTACGATCCCGAAAACCGGGCCGCGGCGGCCATACACGCCGGCTGGCGCGGGGCGGCAGCCAATATTATCGGCAAAACCCTCGACGCCATGCGGCGGCACTTCGGCACAAACGGCGGCGCCTGCCTGGCCTACGTCGGTACCTGTATCGACGAATGTTCCTTCGAGGTGGGGCCGGAAGTGGCCGAACAATTTGACGAGGCCTTCACGCGATTCGACCCGGAACGGAATAAATTTTTTGTCGATCTGAAAAAAGTTTGCGCCGCACAATTGGCTGCTCGCGGTGTTTTGGAAACAAGATTGGAAATATCGCCCTACTCCACTGTCCTGCACAACGGCGATTATTTTTCACACCGGAAAGAGCAGGGGGTTACGGGGCGAATGATGGGGGTGATCGGGATACGGGGATGAAGTGATACCGATTTGCGGGTTGAACACAATTATTTTAAAAAAACATACAGGCACATAGAACACATAGTCCATTGATTACCAAAACTATGTGTTCTGTGTGCCTATGTGTTTTTTTAAAATAATTGTGTTTTTCCTTTTGTACGGGATACCATTCTAATTTTGTGGTGCAACATGATCAGACTGTTTTTTTGCCTCTTGTTCACTCCGCTCTTCCTTTCCTCCCAACAACAGGCGGTCTGGTTCGAACAGCTCGGCATGGACGACGGCTTGTCAAGCCCGTATGTGATCTCGCTGTGCCGCGACAGCCGGGGTTTCCTCTGGATCGGCACGGCCGGCGGCGGGCTCAACCGCTACGACGGTCACGAAATGAAAGTGTACCGCCGCCGCGAGAACGATTCTCTGTCGCTGTGCGACGATCATATCAACAATATCGTGGAAGATAACCGGGGATTTCTCTGGCTCGGCACCAACGACGGTGTGTGCCGGATGAATCCCGCTAACGGCAAATGCCGGCGGTTTACCCGCCACAACGGCAAATTGCGCGGCGGGTATGGCTGCCGGATGATGCTGGATCGCAAAGGCCGGGTATGGACGGGCAACCACGGTAATCTCGAATATTTCGACAGCACCGAACAACGCTTTATCCGTCACCCGGCTATCGATGCCGCCGAGGTGATTACGCTGTCGGACTTTGATGCCGGCGGACGCCTCTGGCTCGGAACGCTCAACGGATTCATAGCCTTCGACCCGGCTGCCGGCACAGCCCGGCGAATCCTTTTCAGTCCGGCGACTTCTGCCGCACCACAGGCCGAACCAGAGTCCGCCGGTATTCACATCGATCGTTTCAACAATATCTGGGTCGCAACCTGGGGCAGAGGGTTGCTGCGATATGATCCCGGACACGAAAAGTTTGAGCGGTTTTTATGGGATCCCAACCCGGAATTTCCCTTTATGTCAAACATTCCCGCGGCCTTGGCGGAAACGTTCAGCCCCGACAGCGCGCGTAGTTTCTGGATTGCCGCGAACGGCGGGCTGTTCAAATTTCGACTGGATCCGGAAACATTCCCCGACCTGAAACAGGAGTATGAATTTTATAACAGCAGATCGGAGGCCGGATTGCCGGAGGATAGTTACACCACTATGCTGGCCGACCGGGAGGGGAATCTTTGGGCAGGCTCGGCGGTGAATGGCGTGTGTCGCTACAATACCCGGCAGGAAAATTTTCTGACCCTCCGCAAGATCAAAAAGGGGCCGATCAATCAGATCGGTTTCAACCGAAACGGCGAAGCCATCGTATGCGGTCTGGAAGAACCCGTGGTGTTGCTGGATAAAAACCTCCGGAGAAAAAAAGCCTTTACCCGCTTTTCGGCACAAATGAGTTCCGCCGACGTCCGCAACAGCTGGGAAGCGGTGAAAGACGAGTCAAGCGGCATCCTGTATATCGCCACGCTCGACG
>JAKLJF010000204.1:0-5552 GCA_023151335.1 Thermoanaerobaculia bacterium
GGTGATGGGAATGCTTAATTGGTGCAGTGATGCCATAACTGCCGGGATTGCATAAATTGAGACGGCAAACTTGTTTAATTGTTACCAAATATGACATTTCAGGTTACACATCAGCTGGCACATCCCACACCTTCCCCCCATCCAAATACGTCGCCGAAAACCGAAACCCCGGATTCGCCACATAGCGCGGATCCGCGCGTAGCAGTTCGATAAACTCCAGGTGATCCTTCCAATGCAGTCGAACGGAAAACATCCCCACCACTTTGGCAACATACCCCGGTCGGGTGCCGTGGTGGTTGATGCCCCGGGCCGGCATCAGGATATCGCCGGTGCGTTTGAAATCCCGGGAAAAGAAGAAATGGTTTATTTTTATGGAGCCTAAACTGAAGCAAGATCATGTCGGAAATAAAATCAACATAGACGATAGATATTTGCAGCCCTCTCTGGCTTTCCTGGAGACGTTGAATTACGTGCAGGTGGGGAAAGTCACGAAAAAGCCCGGCGACCGAAAAGAAAAGGCAAAAGCCGCTAATGCCACTGAAGCGTTTTTGGATGGGTTACCGCTTTCCACGAGGTCTCGGAGGCAAACCCCTTAACCCGAAAAGCAGCCTTCCCGTTTCAGGCAGGTGTGAAATCCCTTCGGCTTTGTTCTGCCGGTTATGCTCCCGCATTTCCCAGGCATCGCGCAGGGCCAGCTATCCAGAATGCGCGTTAATTTTAACTTTGCAGCCCGGGTTCCGTTGTGGAAACCGATCAAATTGCGCCCATGATGATGCTTGGATACCGGATCATAATTTTTAAACTCGTTTCGCTCTTCTTCGCCGCGCTGCCATTGGCCGCCCAGCAACCGGTTGTTTCCGCCGGAACCATTCAACGCATCACCGCCTTCCCCTCGCGCTACATAGATGCCCGGAACATCGACATCTGGCTGCCGGAAGACTATAACACTGCCAAAAAGTACAACGTGCTGTATATGCACGACGGGCAAATGCTATATGACTCCAACACTACCTGGAACAAACAGGAATGGCAGGTGGATGAGTGGGTTTCCAAATTGATGCGGGAGAACCGGATAAACGACTGCATCGTGGTGGGCATCTGGAACAACGGCCAACAGCGCCACGCGGAATACTTCCCCCAAAAGCCGTTCGAATCCCTGTCGAAGGCCGAACAAAAGGCCATTTACCGCTCCACCCGGAATGTCCGGGGCGGCTTGTTCAGCAAAAAAATAAGATCGGACCGCTACCTGCGTTTCCTGGTGAGCGAACTCAAACCGTATATCGACAACACATACTCCACCTACGCCGACCAGGCCCACACCTTCGTGGCCGGCAGCAGCATGGGCGGCCTGATCTCATTGTATGCTATTTGCGAGTACCCGGAGGTGTTCGGGGGGGCGGCCTGCCTGTCCACACACTGGCCCGGAATTTTCACCATGGAGAACAACCCCATTCCCGGCGCTTTTTTCCGGTATATGCAGAACCGCCTGCCCGACCCGAAAACCCATAAAATTTATTTCGACTACGGCACCGCCACGCTGGATGCCCTTTATCCGCCACTTCAGCAACAGGCCGATGCCATTATGGCTGCCAAAGGGTACGGCGCCGAAAACTGGCTCACCCGCGCATTTCCCGGCGAACCGCACAGCGAGGTAGCCTGGGCTAAAAGGCTGGATGTGCCGTTGTTGTTCCTTTTAAGAAAAGAAAATTAAAACTCCACCCGGTAACTCAACACCGGGATCATCGGCGCCTGGTACCAGTATTTGATCTCTCCCGAGTGGGTGTCGTAGTACCGTCCGAATATGTTTTGCCGGTTGGTGGTATTCTGAATATCCAGCGACAGGGTGGTGGTCAGGCGCTGGTAGTTGCGCTTGAGTCGCACGCCGGTGTCGATACGCAGGTAGTACGGCATTTGATCCTCGAAAGCACGGTCTTCGAAGTACACGGTTTTATTCTGTTCGGCGGAAGCGGCCAGGTCGATGGGCGTTTCGCGGCGGCCGCCCGACCAGGTCAGTTTCAGGTTGACGCCGAAAGTGCGGTTTTTGTGGCGGCGGTTCCAGTTCCATTCTTTACCGCTGACGAGGCTGCTGACATAAACGGTATTGAAACGGGTGTTGCGCCAAACCCCGTCCGAGCCCTGGTATTCCGACTGAAACAGCGAACCCGACAGCAGGAAATAAAATCCGTTGGTCAGGAATTTTTCCAGGGTCAGTTCCACCCCGTAGTTGCGGCCTTTACCGCCGTTGCGCAGAATCTCGCCCACAAATCCGTCGGGCACATTCAGCATCGAAAAGGCGTCCTGCTCGTCCCGGCTGATGGGCACATTGAACAGCGCCTGGTAGTACAATTCGGGTTTGATGTGCCAGTTGCCGGGCAGGTTATGGTCGTAAGACAGTACCACGTGGTGCGCTTTGGAGAAACCCAGGTCGCGGTTGGGCAGTTCGTTGTTTTCATTTTTGATAAAATACACGCCGAGGGGCTGCATTTGGCCGTGCAGGCCGTAGCCGAGGCTGAGCGACTGGCGTTCGTTGAAGGCATATTTAACAGCGGCGCGGGGTTCCAGGGAGTAGGTATTGTTGAGGAAAAAATAAATGCCGTGGGCGCCGGCGTTCAGCGTGAGCCGGTCGGTGGCGCGGTATTGCCATTGGGCAAAGGCGTCGAGCGAAGTGGCGGAACCGCTGTTGCGGAGTTGTTCCACCAGGCGTTCGGCATCGTCGTCCCATTCCCGCTGGCCGAAGCGGTATTGCATGACGTTGACATAGGCCCCGGTGCGCAACAGGTGCCGGGCATTGAACTTGTGTGTCAGGGTGGAAGAGACAGTGGTTTTGGTCTGGCGGTAATTGCCATCGAACAGGCGGCGCAGGCTGTAGTCGTCTTGGTATTCGTCGCTTTGTTGGCCGTTTTGCGTGCCGGAAACGGCCACCACGGTTTTCAGATAAGTCTGCTCGTTCAGCACGATGCTGTGCGTCAGGCCGGTCACGCCGGTATTGGCTTTGAAATTCCAGCCGTATTGCTCCTGGGCGTTTTCTTCCCAGCGCAAGGAATCGGGTTTGCCCTCGTATTCCTGGTTGCTCAGGCCGCCCATCCCAAAGAGGGTGAACTGCCCCAGCCGTCCGGCCGGCATCCAGAGGTTGAAGGACAGGTCCTGGAAATTAGTGACCGCATCGCCGATGTTGACGCCCAGTTTGCCAAGTATCGACAGGGTGGAGTACCGGTAGTTGACCAGGTACGAGCCGGTCTGATTACCCATACGCATGGGGCCTTCCACTGCCGCGTCGAGGCCAAGCACGCCGGCCTGCAGGGTATACTCGCGTTTTTCGGAGTTGCCCTTGCGCAGTTTCAGGTCAAAAACACCCGACAGCGCGTTGCCGTATTCGGCGGCGAAAGCGCCGGTGAGAAAATCCGAATTGGATAACAGCTGCGCGCTGAGGATCGAAATGCCGCCCCCTGAAGTGCCCACGGCGGAGAAGTGGTTCGGATTGGGAATGTCCACGCCTTCCATGCGCCAGAGCAGGCCGTTGGGGGCGTTGCCGCGAATGACGATGACGTTGTTGCCGTCGTCGGCCACATTTACGCCGGCGTAGGCGGACGCCATGCGCGCCGGGTCGTTGACGGCGGCGGCAAATCGCTGGGTTTCTTCCACCGAAAAAGTGCGGGCGCTCACCGTTGATAATTCATTCAACGGTTTTTGTTTCTCCACCCTGGCCCTGATCACCACTTCTTTGGCTACCAGCAGGTCTTCTTCCATTTCGAGGGTGAGTTCAACTTCTTTTCCGGAATTGACCGTTACGTTGGGCAGCACCAATTCTTTGTAGCCCAGATAGCTGACGCGGATCGTGTGTTTGCCCACCGGCACGGCCGGAAGCCGGAAGCGGCCATCCGCGTCGGTCATGGCGCCCATGGCCGGCTCGACCCCCAGTACGACCACGGTGGCGCCGATCAGCGGTGATTTGACGGCTTTATCGAGGACGGTTCCTTTCAGGGTTTGGGTGTAGTTTTGGGCCATACCGGCGGTGGCAAAAAGGATAGTGAAAAATGCAGACAAAAAGCATTTAGCGGGTTGTTTCATAGCTTATCATGTGTTTAAAGTCGGATAAAACAAAGAGGCTGTCCCACAAATAATTGAACATTGTAAATTGGTCATTGAACATTGGACATTTCCAAATTAAAAATTGGAAACTTTCAAATTTTAAATTTTTAAAATTGAAATGTTCAATGCCCAATGTTCAATTACTAATGAGACAGCCCCGGGCATTCGGAGTTACCCGTAAAATCAGAAGTATCGACTTTAAGACACGGTTCCGGGATTTTACCCTGATAAGCCTTTTTACATTTTTACGACTGTTTTTGTCTGCTGCCGCCCGTTGTTCAGCAAACGGCAGAAATAAGTGCCTGCCGGCAGACCCGGCGCATCCCAATATTCCTGGTATTTGCCCTTGGGTTGCCAGCGGTTTACGGGGGTGGCGATCACTTTGCCGGAAGTATCCAGTAATTGCACGAGGGTAAGTCCTCCCGCGGTTTCGTATTCCAGTGTGATGCCGGAACTGAAGGGATTCGGCCAGGCGCCGAGCAGCGATTTTCCGGCGGTCTGGTTGGCGTCGTGCACAGCCGTAGACAGGCAGGGCACGCCATTTTCGTACAGATCGAGATAGGGGAAATCGTGCAGCAAGATGGAAGGAATATCCTCCTGCGGTACGCAGAACCAGTCGCGCAGCACCGTGGCGTACACGGAACGGAAGTCGAATTCCATCGGCAGGTTATCCTCTACGGTCGGATTTTGCGGTATTTGCGGGTTGTTGCCCAGAACACCGCCGGCAACGGGTTTGCCGAACATAAACAGGGGCGCTGCCTCGCCGTGGTCGGTACCGCCGCTGAAATTGCTGGTGATACGCCGGCCGAATTCGGAGAAAGTGAGACCCGTCACCCGCTCGGCTATTCCCAGAAACTGCAAATCGTCGCAAAAGGCCTTTACCGCGTCGCCGAGTTGTTCCAGCAGCATGGCATGCGTTCCTTGGGTATGGTCGTCGGGATCGACCTGCGTATCGTGGGTATCGAAATTGCCCACATTGGGGATACCGTTGTAACTCACTACATACAGGCGGGTTTTCAGGCCTCCTGCGATCAGGCGCGCAACTATTTTGAGTTGGTTGGCCAATGCGTTATCGGGGTACGGCTTTTGGTTGGTCACTTTATCGGCCGCCGCGATCACCGCCTGGCCGTAAACCCGCGACTGTTGCGCGATCAGGCGTACGTGCGCGAGCTGTTCGCCCACCGGCGTGTTCGGCGCGGGGTCTTGTACGCCGGCCAGCAACTGGTAAAAATCATCCGCGTTGGCGATCACAAAACCCATACCAGTTGTCGGCCCCATGAGGGTAAGCGACATGGAGTAGCCGATCTCGACCGCCAGGGGATCCGGCATGTCGGGATTGGGATAATCCATCGGGAAATTCGGATATTCATAAGCCAGGTACCGTCCGGCCCATCCGCTGGGGAAATACTCGTCGGAGTCGGAGCCCGACATCCAGATGTCGGTAGACCGGAAGTGGCTGTAAC
>JAKLJF010000204.1:5562-8138 GCA_023151335.1 Thermoanaerobaculia bacterium
GGCGTAACCTACATTTTGAATGATCCGCAGGTTACCTTCGTCGTACAGGCTGCGAAATCCCTGCAACGCCGGATGCAGGCCGAGCGTGGGCGCGCCGCTGAGCGGCAGCAGGCTGTTTTCAGGCAAAATAACATTGGAGCGGCCTTTGACCAGGCGGTCGTACTGGTCTACCGGTAACACGGTATTGAGCCCGTCATTACCGCCGTTCAGCAAAATGAGCACCAGTACGTGATCGGTATCGGTGGATAAGGCATTTATAAACGGGGAAAACGGGCTGGCGGCATAAGCATGTATGCCGAGGCCGTTGAACAGGGAAGGTATGGCCACCCCTGCCGTAATATTTTTAAGAAAGTTGCGACGTTTCATTTACTTTATAAGTTTGACGTTTAAAGTTCATAGTTTGAAGTTGGGAGCCGCGGCTTCGAACTTCATACTTCGAGCTTCAAACTAGGATAATTGATATTCTTCAATTTGCAGTACGCGCCACAGGTAGGCTTGCAGGCGGGTACGGATGGCGCCCGCCAGCATTTCATTGGAGGGGTCGCCCTGCCAAAGGCTCCAGCCGATGGTCCAGTAACTTTCATTGGGCAGGCCCGAAAGCAGGATAGGCTTCAGGGAATCCTTGACCGTTTGCGATACCGGCAACCCGAACAACAGTTCGAGCGATTCGTTGATCAGGTCGTTGACATTGCTGGGATTGGTCAGGGAGGAAGCCCAGCTCAGCGGGTCGATCACGGCTTTGTTATTCACCGCGTTGATGCCAAAAAACACCATTGCGGCGGTGAACTCGCCGCGTTTGGGCAAGGTGCCCGTATTGATCCACAATTTGTCGAAGCCGGGTATCTGGTAATACGCCTGCCAGCCGGCCACGTTGGGCGGGTCGCCGGGCATTTGCAGCATGGCCGACATGGAATAGTTCAGGTATAAACTGATGACAAAATTGTCCAGCAGATCGGCGTTGCCGGGCAGCGTGACGCCGAACTGGCGGAAAAGCCCGACGCACATATCAACCGGGCTTTTGATCACCACGCCCCGGTTGAGTTCGTCGTAGAAGTGCTCGCTTTTAAAGAGTACATCCAGCACCGGCAGGACGTCGTAGTTGTTGTCGCGGAAGATCTGGGCCAGCGGTTCGATCACGTTTTGTTCCGTTTGGGCGTCGATGTCGTGGAACACGAAAAAACGGTACAGTTTACGGCAAACGAAACGGGCGGCTTCCGGGTGGTCGAACAGCATGTCGAGGAAATCGTCGAGTTCGGCGTCGCCGGCGCCGGGGCCGCTCCGGCCCGTGATCTTGCGGTTGTTGTAAAACGCGGAGAATTGTTTGTCGCCGGTATCGTGGTCGTTGGCAAAGAAAAAATGGGCAAATCCGTCGGTTTTCCAGCCGGTCAGGAGGCGGGCCGCCGCTTTCACGTCGTCTTCGGTGAAATGCTGGGGCAGGTCTTTGCCGATGACGAAAAGTTCCTGGATCTCACGGGCGTAGTTTTCGTCGGGCGCCAGGCGGGAGTTGAGATAGCCGTTCAGGTAGATCAGCATGGCGGGGTCGAGGGTGATCTCCCGCATCATGGTTTTAAAATTGCCGAGGGCGTTGGCGCGCAGCGTTTTGGTGTAGCGATAGAGCATGCTGCCGAAAAAGGCTTCGGCAAACTGGACCGGCAGGTGGTTATGCCAGAACAGGGTCATTTTTTCGCGGATGCTCCGGCCGCTGTTCAGCATCAGGCGGGTCCACCAGGCGCGGGTGCTTTCCACCCGGTAAAACTCTGCATTGACGTTCAGCGGCGTATTTTCGAACGTTTCGCCAAACGGCACGTCGGGATCGGTAAAATCGGGGTTGTTGTAGTCGTTTACCGGCGGCGGCGGCGGCGTAAACGGGGCATACAGGATTTCATTCACGGCTGTTTCCATGGTTTTCCCCAGGAAATAATCCACGTCGGCTTTTACCGGGCTGAACAGCGCGCGGCGCAGCAGATGAATGACGGTTTCGCGGTTCCATGGGCCGGTGTAAGGCGACAGGCCGGAACTGGGCGGCGAGGCGGCCCGGGCGGCCAGTTTTGTTTCGAGCACGGGAATGCGCTCAATGGTTTGATTTTCCAGCGGCATGGAAAATGTTTTGGCCCTTCGGCCCGGCGCTAAAAAAGCGCGACGATCGAGGTGACTCATACGCAGGATGTATTTAGTTTCCGCTAAAAACGGGAAAAGACATAAAGCACCCTACCCAATGGGGTAATTTTTTTTATGTTGATTCGTTGATTTGTTGATTTGTTGATTTGAGTACCCAAACGCTTGGTCGTCAAATCAACAAATCAACAAATCAACAAATCAACAATATAATCCCCCGCCCTGCCTATGCCGGAACACGATACTTGCCATCCTTCCACTTTTCGCGAGCTGTTTTTTCGCTATGCTGCACCCTTGCGGCATTTCGTGTTTTTTCGCTCGGGCGATTGGGCAGGCGCGGAAGACGCGGTGCAGGAATCGTTTTTACGGCTGTGGAAAAATTGCCAGGCTGTACCGCCGGAAAAAGCGAAAAGTTATCTGTACACGGTGGCCAATCACCTGTTTCTCGACGAGGCCCGGCG
>JAKLJF010000205.1 GCA_023151335.1 Thermoanaerobaculia bacterium
GCACATCAAAGCCGGGCTGCTGGCCCTGGTTTTCGTGGCATCGTGGTCGGTGAAAACCATCCACGGTCTGTGCATGCATCACGAGCACCACGATGTGCCGGTTTGCGAAGCAGCCCATGAGGGCAACGTCCAACACCTGCACGACGAGCGCTACACCCCCGAAGATTGTTCGGTGTGCGCGTTTATTTTTGCCGTTCCGGAAATCGTTTGCGTACCGGTATTCTCGCCGCTTCCTGTGCCGGCTGAAAAGAGGGAAACCACAACCTTGCCCTCGCCTTATCGTCCCGTTTATGGCGATGCCGTTCGTTTGAGAGGTCCGCCGCCGGCAGCTGCCTGAACTGCCGCACCACTTTTTCCACCCTTAATTTATTCATTATGACTGCTGGCAAAGCCCGTTTTTGGGGCGCTTGCTGGCTCGCGTATACAGCGTTACCGGTATTTGCCCAGGACTGCCACATAGCCCTGCGCGGTAAAATAAGGGACAACGATACCCGCGAGCCGCTGGCCTTCGCCTCCGTATTTGTACAGGAGGCTGGCCGGGGCGCCGTTTCCGACGAAAACGGCTACTTCATTGTACCCAATCTTTGCGAAAGCGCCACCTATACCATCACGGTCAAACACGTCGAATGCGACCACGAAACGCGGGTGGTGCGCCTGACAGAGAACACGCTGCTCGAATTCTACCTGCATCACAGCCATGTGCTGAAAGAGGTGATCGTGGCAGAAAAAGCCGTGGCGCCTGCGCCTGCCCAGGCCTCGGTGTCGGTCTCCGGGAGCGAGCTCGCTTCCGCACAGGGCGTCAACCTCGGCGAAACGCTCAAAAAATTGCCCGGCGTCAGCCTGCTGAATACCGGCGCCACTATCGCCAAACCGGTCATACAAGGGCTGCATTCCAACCGGATTGCCATTATTACCAACAATGTGGCTCTCGAAGGACAACAATGGGGCGCCGAACACGCACCGGAAATCGACCCTTTTACAGCCGAGCGGATCAGCGTGGTGAAAGGCGCGGCAGGTGTGCGGTACGGTGTGGGCGCCATGGCCGGCGCCATCGTGCTCGAACCCGCCGAACTGCGCCGGGAAGCGGGCCTTGGGGGCTGGCTCAGCCTGGGCGGTTTTTCCAACGGACTGGGCGGCGTGGCCTCGGGCGCGCTCGACTGGCATTTGCCGGGGCGCTCACTTACCTTCCGCCTGCAGGGCACCGCCAAACGCAGCGGCACCCTGCGCGCGCCGGACTACTGGCTGGGCAATACGGCGGCAGCCGAATTCGACCTTGCCGCCATGGCCGGCTGGAAAACGGGACGCTGGACACAGCACCTGACCGCCTCCCGTTTCACCCAACAACTCGGCGTGCTTCGCGCGGCCCACGTGGGCAACCTCACCGATCTGCGCCGGGCCATCGAAAGCGAGGTCCCCCTGCAAAACCCGGACTCTTTTACCTACCGTATCGACCGGCCATACCAATCCGTTCAGCACCACTTGCTGCAGTATAAAACTGCCTTGCGCCTGTCGGAAAAATGGAAACTGAGCGGGCAGTACAGCTTTCAGTATAATTACCGGCGGGAATACGACGTGGTGCGTAAAACGGGCAGCGCGGCTGAAAAACCGCAAATCTCGTTTAGGCTCTGGTCGAATACGCTCGAACATTTCCCCATCCAACACTGGGAGGGCGGCATCGGCATTCAGGGTATTCAACAGCTGAACTACGTGGGCCGGGGCGGCTATATCCCCGATTTTCAAACGTACGGAGGCTCCGTCTGGGCCCTGGAGCGCTGGCGTCGCTACCCCCATCCCTGGGAATACGAAATCGGCGCCCGTTTCGATTACCGCCGCAGCGACGTCAGTTATGCCGAGGGCACTTTTCTGCCGCCGGGCACTTCCCGCGACACCTCGGTGCATTTCAGCAACGCCTCCGTCACGGGCGGCGTGATTTACCATTTTGCCAAATACGGTCGCATAGCGTTACACAGCGGGTATGCCTGGCGGCCGCCGCATGTGTACGAACTGTTTGCCCGGGGCGTACATTTCAGCAGCGCCACCTACGAAGAAGGCAACCGCCGGATGCGTCCGGAAAAAGCCTGGAATTCCAACCTGAGCCTCGAATGGCAGGCGCCGCGGGTATCCGCCACCCTCACACTTTTCCGCAACGCGGTGCAGGATTTTATTTATCTCAATCCAAGCGCCGACTCTGTGCTTACCGTGCGCGGCGCTTTTCCCGTATACCGCTACCGGCAGGATAATGCCGTGTTGCAGGGTATGGACGCCGGCGCTTCCTGGCAGGTATTTCCCGCCTGGTCGGTGGAAGGCCGGGCATCCGTGCTGCGCGCTTTTCGCCGGGTGGATGACCCGGCTTCCGACAAACAGCGCAAAGAATGGCTGCCGCTCATGCCGGCAGACCGGTTTCAATATGGCTTGAAATGGCAGAGGGCACGCGGCAAAGAGCAAGCGGGCGAAACGTACGTGCGGCTGCTGGCCACCACGGTGCTGCGTCAAACGCGCCTGCCGGCGGAAGGACTGCTCAAAGCGGCCCCGGATGCCTTTACCGTGTTCAGCCTCGAAGCGGCGCATACCTTCCGCCTCCGCCATAAAACGGAAAATCATCCGGCGGGCCAAACCCTGGAAATCGGCCTGAACATCCAAAACATGACCAACCTGCGCTACCGCGAATACCTCAACTTTTTCCGCTTTTTCGCCGACGAACCGGGGGTGAATGTGGGGGTGCGGGCGAGGTGGCGGTTTTAATTCTTCAACCAAAACAATTTTACCATGCAAACACAACTATTGAAAGTAAACGTCCTGGCAGCCCTGTTGCTGACCATCGCCTTTGTTTCCTGTAAAAAGGATAAAGATACCGAGCAGGAACTTATTACCACGGTAGTGGTACATCTTAAGGCCACGGACGGCAGTTTCGAACAGGAATTCGAATGGGACGACCGCGACGGCGATGGCGGCGCGGCCCCGGTGATCGATGAGATCATCGTACCTGCCGGTAAAGCCTATGACTGCCACATCTATTTTTATGACCGCAGCAAAACGCCGGAAGAAAACATCACCGAAGAAGTGGAAGCGGAAAATACCGAACACCTGCTGGTGTACAGCGTAAGCGGCGCTAACCTCACCATAGCGGCGGCCGATACCGACGACAACGGCAAACCATTCCGGCTGAAAACCGTCTGGACAACCGGCGCTGCCTCGAACGGGACGGTTAAGGTATCCCTGCGCCACGAACCCGATAAAGACGCCGCTAATCCCGATACGACGGGAGAAGTGGATGCAGAGGCGGAGTTTGTGGTGAAGGTGCAGTAAATAAAGACTGTGTTCAGATTTCAGTGTCCAGTGGTCAGTAACTTCCTGACAATCAAGGCTATTCTGACCGCTGGACACTGAAAACTGAACACGCTCATTTTTTGGGCCTGAATTTTCTTATAAAATCCGTCGGATCAAGATACCCAATGGTCTAACGGAAAAGTAAGTCCCCGGTCATCCTGGTGTATACGACAGTATTCACAACGAAATGCTGCCCGTGTGTTGACTTTCTTGCGAAGGGTTTCCGGGAATTTTCGACTCATGCAGCGGCTAATTGACGTCTTGCCCGGATTTTGGCCAGACTAATGATATGGTCTATAACCATGATCCTGTCCAGTTCATTTTTTTCATCCGCCGTCAAGCCCTCGTTTTTTTCTTTCTCCAACAATACTTCAAACCGCTCCTGTACAGGAGCAGAGACCTTGAAATGAATGACCTTTACCGGATCCATGTTGGCAATGAATTCAGCTATTTCATCATAAACGTCTACATGCGAAACCATTTTGTTCGATTTAGTTTTTTCTTAAAACCGCAAGCAAATTTAAAGGAATAACGCCAAAGATCCAAAAACGGCTTCACTTCGACCGCAGCCGTACCACCGGACAGATCATTTCCTCCAGCGAAATCCCGCCGTGCTGGAAAGTATTCCGGTGCGATTCTTCGAAGTAAGGCCAATGAGAATAGGTCATCCACTTTCCAAAGCAGTCCTGAGAGGCGAACTTAGAACAGCGATTTCAACAATAACGCCGGATGCCGATGACCGCAACAGATATAAACCTGGCATCAGTATGGCTTTTCCAGGTAGCCCTATTGCTGCGATAAGTGATGGGGATAATAGTTTAGGAGCTTCTATCCGAAAGTTTAGATGATTGAAAAATCTGACTTGAGTGGCGGGCAGCATGCCATCAAATGGAAATTCGAACCGGAGTATTGAAGTTCCGGCAAGCGAAAGAATACCTTTGACATGACGGATATGTTTGGGTTGAAAATGTTGCCAGGCATGGGAGGACAACTCTTCGACCTGGCAAACGCCGAATTTGGCGCATTGGGCCAGTGGGCTACCAAGAATAACTTCGACGTAAATGCTCATAGCTATAATTTTAGTTGATTTGCTTAATCCGGCAAACCGTAAAGCAGGTCTTTGAGCTTTGAGCCTTTGAGTTCGGATAGTTTATATGAAGCGCCAAATTTCTCTATAGCAACTTCGATGTCATTTTTCAGGTCAACAAACTGCCGGGGCATTTGAGTGGCACAGATTTGTGCATTCGAATAATTCGTCACGATGACAAGGAATTTCTGGTAATACTTTTCACCTTGGTTTACAAAAGCTGCGTATTTATCCATGAAATCGAGCAGGCGGTCGATTGAAAACTCCAGGTTGTTGCGGTGTTTCATGGCTGTTTTGGCGAGGTTGGGGTCTTTATTACCAGATTCCACGTCTTTGAGCACTTTTTCCAAGGCCTCGGCCACGGCTTCCCAATCGTCGTTTTTCCGGCATTTGTCCAGTGTTACATAATAGCCTATAGGTTTGGTATAATCGGCAAACAGAGCCATAATGTCCTCCTTGAGCGACTCATTGCCTTGTTTGAGGTATTCTGTCTCGTAATATATCGTGTTCAGATCATTGCTCATGCGCAATGTAAAATCAAGGATGCAACCAACATCTTCCAGGTCTTTTTGCTTTTGTGCTGTTTCACCCTCCCCAAATAAGGCGGCTACCAGGGAAAAGGTGGCGGAGGCAAAAGGGTTGTTTTGTAAAAGCGCGGGCAATTGAACGCCACTTTTCTTTTTCAATCGCTCCGCCAGTTGGTCGTGTTTTTGCTGAAAAGCAGGGTAATTGTTTGGGTTAGACAAGGCAGATACATGCTGAAACGTTTGGATGGCAGCGAAATGATGGTCAAGCGACAATACCTTTTCATATAGCAATTTGATGAGTTCCAGACCCTTGGTATAACGCGCCCTCAACAGTTCGACATATATACCGCTTTCCATTTGATGAATCAAATGCTGCAATTGGATTTTCTCCTCCAGTGCCTCCACATAAGAAGGCTCGCCCGGCGCCGTACGATGTTGGGCGATAAACAGTTCGATCGCTTGTATGCAAGCGTTAAGTTCGTCCAGTTGCTTCTGCCGGCTGACCCGGATTTGTCTTAATTCCGCCTCGGCATCCTGTACCAGGCGCGATAACGTGGTGGAGTCATAATCGATCAAGCCGGCGACAGCTTGCGATTCAATAAAAAAGGATGTGAACAGCAGTACTGCCCACATCCTCGAAAGAAGCAGGCGTTTTGTTTTCATAATTTGCTATATTTTTAGATGCGCCGGGCGCTTAACTTCAAATTTATTTTGTCAGATTATTGTTCATCAGTTGTTTTCTGAGAAAATGCATGATCAATATACCGATGACACACAGCCCAAGCATAAGGACTTTCTTTAATAAAGCCCTTTAACGTACTCAGCAAAAATTTAATAATGCCAAAACGATAAAGGGCTTTAATGTCAGCAGTGTTGTTTATGGGAAAAACCTTTGCATAAAGCTAAATTATTTGAACTCTATGACGTTGACCTCCAGCTCTTCTATTTTCTTTTCTAATCTCAGACCATATTTATGCTCCAATGTTTCGCATATCCGGTTAAAATCTGACAGGGGCAGCCTTATGTTATACCGCCCCGGCATATCCCAATCGATTTTCACAATTTTACCGCCTATATCCCCAAGCAGGTAGGGCAAGCGGAATATCTCGACCTGATGAAAGTATATGTCGGTCTTATTTTCCTCCGGTTCTAAACTTCCCGCTTCATTCTCTACCGATTGTGCTTGTTTCAGTAATGCTTCATCAACGAGCGTCAGATACCAGATGTCCATATTTTCTTTCACCGTAGTCATATTACCCCTGAACATCCTCACCAGGCGTTGCAAGAGATCGGTATACACGAACGTTTCGCTTAAACTACTGTCAGCCATGACTTCAAGGTCGAGAGCCGGTTCGAGCGGCACGTTTCCTTTAAGCCGACACTCATACTCTTCTTTTCCTAAGAAAGAAGTTAGTAATAGGATTAAATCCCTGATTGATCTGTTTTTGGCTACGATACCGTATTTATCTCCCTCTGCTACCGATACGGAGGATGTCGTACGATCCCGGGCAACGGCAATATTGCATGTATACAATAGAGGGTTACCAGCTTGGGGTGGCATGACCTTATCCTCTTCAAAAAACAATTCCATGAAAGGCTTGGTCAGCAGGCCAGGTACTCCCCGCCATCGTAACCAACCGTTTTTGTCGATTAAAAAAGTTTGAGGCATGGACTGTACCTGAAAGTTTTTTGTTGTTTCACGATCCCGATCCATGGCTATCGAGGTCTTTAACGGTTGTCGCTCCAGGAATTTTTCGATCTTATCCTTTTTATCATAGGCATTAATCGAGATAAACAGTACGCTGTCACTGCCATAGCGTTCTGCCAGATCATTGAGATGGGGTATGGCCTCGATACATCCACCGCACCAGGTAGCCCAAAACTCCAGCACCAGGGTTTTGCCTTCGAGGTCGGGCGGTTGGACGCCTATCCATTCGGAGACGGCTATCGGGGGCGCTTTCATGTGATCGTAAATATGCTGCGCAAAACTGGTGCTATACGAAAATAACAGGATGCATTTAAAGCCCAACGTAATACATATCCGGTCCAATGACATTTGCATAGAAAATAATTATATTTGATTGGCTATTCACTGCTGAAAGAACGTTTAAAAATTAACTTCTCGAAATGCCAGCTAACGGGTAAGTAACGCTTAAAAAATAACTTCACTGAAATTCAGGTACCGGGTAGTCTCTAATCGTGAGTTTATTTTTTAAGCGTTACTAAGATGAAATCGTGAGATTAATTTTTATGCGTTACTTAATTCCCAGAGTTGTCTAATATCGCTTTCGATGTAGTAATAGTTTCTGTTTTTGTACACTCATTATAACCACAAGAAGGTAGGCACTGCCATTCGCCGGCTGCTTTTTTAGGGTGGCATCCTACGTTACATCCTGAACAACTTACCGTTCTGCCACCTCCGTCAATTGATAACTCATAGAAAGAATTACCCTCAAGAACCAATTCAATCACTGCTTTTGTGCTATCATCCTCATTAAATCCTACAAGCACAAAATAAGACCCTTCATCTTTTATGGATACATTTGTAAATACAACTTGAACAGAAGATTCTGCGTCAAGCACGGACTGCCATTGTTGCTTTAGGGAAGTCAGATCATAAGTGATTGTTGGAACTCCGTCGGACATTGTACCAATTACAGCTGAAAAGTGAGCCTGCGCATTAACATAAACTGATACTAGCATACTCAAAGCAAAATTCAGGATTTTCATAACAAAAAAATTTAAAAATTGTGTTTTGCCTACTCTATTCGCTTTTCGGCGTCCGCGCCCGTACTCGGTTGGAATAGGATTTTCCGGGCAACTCCCATTTATTGGCCAGGAGTAAGGTAAAAATAGCAGGGTCTGAAAGAACCTTGAGGTCGGTTTTCCCAATTATTTGCCTGTATTAAAAATTTCGCCTTACATTTAATCGCGCAATGCGAGTTCACTAAAAAGTAATTCTAACAGATTGCCCGGTTTTGTGCAGTGGATAATCGCCTGCTTGTAAGGACAAATCCTGAACAGGCGATTCGATGGCATCAAGGAGTTGAACGGGTATGGGACAGTCGCTTTCCATCGTAAATTGTTCAGCGCCAAATTGGGTGATAAGGACGGAGGTGGGGAGATCAGCATTGTCGAATTCCAGGAATAACCGGCCTTGCCCGTCATA
>JAKLJF010000206.1 GCA_023151335.1 Thermoanaerobaculia bacterium
GGGCGATCGAAGAAGTTGCGCCAGACGATCATGTGGGTGGTAAACAGGAAGGGCTTGATTTGGTTGAACACCGGGATGTCGAAGGTGCCAATAATGGTGAACAGCAAAATGACGCTCATGGTGATGATGATCGGCGCGATGGAGTTTTCCGCGAAAGCGGACAGCAGAAACGACAGGGCCACCACCACCGACAAACTCAGGAATGCTACCCCGAACGCCGACAGGAAACGCCACACCGTGTCGGCGTTGCGCACGATCACCAGCGAATCGCTTTTCAGCACCACCAGGTCGCCGGGGCCGAAAAACAACAGCGACACGATCCAGGCCAGAATACCCAGCCAGAGGATGAGCAACAGGGTATACAGCTCGGCGGCGATGAATTTAGCCCACACAATCTGGCTTCGCGACACCGGCTTGGTCAGCAGCGAGCGAATGGTGCCGCCCTGTATCTCGCCCGAAATGGCGTCGCCCGACACCAGCGCCACCAGCAGGGGCATCTGGATGATGAGCGTTTGCAGGATGATGAACCCCACGAGGTTGCCGTTGAAGTCCATGCCCTCGATCTCGAACGATTGGTTGAGCGACTGGATCAGGAAATCCAGGTAAGCCTGCCCGTCGGCGTACAGGGCGATCTGGATGATAACGACGATGGCAAAAATGGCGGCAAAACCGATGTACGAGCGCGGTTTGGTGGCGATCTTGAAAATCTCCGTTCTAATTAAGTCCAGCATGGTCGTCGGCGTTTTGGGTGAGGTGCAGAAACAGGTCTTCGAGTTTTTTCCGGGCATAAAAACCGTATACCGGCAGGCCGCTTTGCACGATCTCGCGGTGGATGTCCGGAATAGCCGCGCGGCCGGTTTTGACGGTCAGCGTATGGGTGTCTGAAGCCGTTGCCGATACTTCGCGGCCGGCATTTTGCAGCAAACGGAACATCTGTTCCGGCTGGTCGGTTTCCACGGTCACCAGCATTTCGTTTTCGGAAAGCAGCTCGGCCGTTCGACCCTGGATGATGGTTTTCCCGTGGTCGATGATACAAAAACTGTCGGCAATGAGTTCGATTTCCGACAGGATATGCGACGATACGATCACGGTTTTGTGAAAATCCGTTTTCAGTCGCCGGATGATATGGCGCAGGTCGATGATGCCCTTGGGGTCGAGGCCGTTGGTGGGTTCGTCGAGGATGATCAGTTCGGGCTGGTGCAGCAGGGCCTGGGCGATGCCGAGGCGCTGTTTCATGCCCTGCGAGTAGGTTTTCACGGCCTGCCTTTCGCGGCCGGCGAGGCCCACAAGTTCAATTACATCCTGCAACGCCTCTTTTTTCGGCTTTACGCCGTACATGCGCGCGCTGATGCGCAGGTTGTCGAGTGCGGAGAGGTTAGTGTAGAAATCCGGCTTTTCGATGATGCAGCCCACCTGGCGCAGAAAGTCGTTCCGGTGTTCGCGGGTGGATTTTCCGTTGAACAATATCTCGCCCGCGTCGGGTTTTATCAGCGACAACATGCAGCGGATGGTGGTGGACTTGCCCGCGCCGTTGCAGCCCAGGAAGCCGAAAATTTCGCCGCGCCGCACGCTGAGGTTCAGCCCGTCGAGCGCCTTGAAGTCGCCGAAGGATTTGTGGAGGTTCCGGATTTCGATGATGTGATCGGTCATGTTGTAGTTTGGAGTTTGAAGCGGACTCCACGAATTGGTACCGGCTTTTCAGGTTTTAAACTTATCATTCGGGATGCACCCTCAAGTGAGAAAGTCTGAATCCCGGAAACAACATGGGTTGTTTTTGGTTTGCGGTTTTGGAAAATTTCCGGGAAAGGAGCAAATATTATCTTGCCCTTCTATTCTAAACTAACCGGGTTAGCGATTTAAAATTTTACCTGTTGTACGCTCTACGAGGGCAAAATCCGTGCAAATCCAAAATTTTATCCTTACATGAGTTAATGAATAAAATGAATGATGTGCGAGGTCGCAAGACCCGCGCACGGCTTTTTAATCTAAATTGCATACTTTTGTGTCAACATCAGAAGATAAAACATGGCGCACGCACAACATACCGGCCTGAGTAATCTCCAACTCGAATTGCTCAAACTTTACGCACGCAATGTTTCAGAAGCTGACCTGAAGGCTATCCGATATCTTATCGGTTTATACTTTGCAGAAAAGGCAACTGCTGCCATGGATCAATTTGTGGAGGAAAATAAAATAACCCCGGAACAACCGGCTGCTTGGGCGTATGAACACTTGGACCTTGCTCGGGTCTAACGATCGTGTGAAATATTGAATACGCCACCTTTTTTTGTGTCGCGATTCTTGGAATTATTCAAATGGCGGCGCGCCGAACACCGTTCGGCGTTACTCGGCGCGGCCTTTCTCATGGCTACCTCGGCCATCGGCCCCGGTTTTCTCACCCAAACAACGGTGTTCACCACCGAGTTGGGCGCCAGTTTTGCTTTTGTCATCCTGCTCTCCGTGCTGCTCGACCTGGGCGCCCAGCTCAACATCTGGCGTATCGTGACGGCGGCCGGCCGGCCGGCGCCCGAGCTGGCCGAGGCCATGTTGCCGGGTCTGGGCAAGGGTTTGACGGTGCTGATCGTGACGGGCGGGCTGGCCTTCAATATCGGTAATCTGGCGGGCACGGGTCTGGGCCTGAATGTGCTTGCCGGCTGGCCGGCCGGCGCGGGTGCGGCCCTGAGCGCGGGCATTGCCCTGGCCCTGTTCTGGCAGCGTACAGCCGGCCGGGCGCTCGACACCTTCACGAGTGTGCTGGGCCTGGGTATGATCGGCCTCACGGCTTACGCGGCCCTGGCTTCGCACCCGCCCCTGAAACCGGTGCTGGTGCAGAGTATTTTCCCCGAAAAGGTGGACTGGAAAGCGGTGATCACGCTGGTAGGCGGCACAGTGGGCGGCTATATCACTTTTGCCGGGGCGCACCGCCTGCTGGAGGCCGGCGTGCGCGGGCCGGAACAGGTGGGCACGGCGCAGGCCGGCGCCGCGCGCGGCATCCTGATCGCCACGGTGATGCGGGTGGTGCTGTTCCTGGCCGCCTGGGGCGTAGTGGCGGCCGGGGCGAAGATTGATCCGGCCAACCCGCCGGCTTCGTTGTTCCGGCTGGCGGCGGGTGATCTGGGATACTATTTTTTCGGGGTGGTGATGTGGTCGGCGGCCATCACCTCGGTGGTGGGCGCCACGTTCACCTCGTTGTCGTTTCTGCTGTCGGTATGGCCCGAATGGGCGTCGAAGCGGCGCGCGCTCACGGCGGCGTTTATCGGCATTTCGCTGGCGGTGTTCCTGCTGGTGGGCCGGCCGGTGAAAACGCTGATCGTTGTGGGCGCTTTGAACGGACTCATCCTGCCGGTATCGCTGGCGGTGATGCTCCTGGCGGCGCGGCAACAGGAAGTGGTTCCGGCAGGAGCTACGCCGGTGTGGCTGGCCGGGTTGGGCTGGCTGGTGGTGGCGGTGATGGGGGCAATGGCGGTGGCGGCGTTTTTGGGATGAAAACAAGGTAGCATTGCAACGGTATTTTACATAGATTTGCACCAATAGAAACGATAAAAAGATGTCCACTACATACGCCACGGCAGTGTCGCAAACAAAAAGCGGCTTAACGGAACAGGGGAAAAGAGCCACGAAGCCGCTTTCCTGGGCGGCGTTTTCTGTTCGGTATCTCAGCCGGGAGGATGGCTATAAATACGAATGGATTGATGGTAGAGTAGAAAAATCACCCCGCACCATGAATACTGCTCAAATATACATCCGCGAAAACCTGGATCATTTTCTGGATACCTTACGGACAAAAAATGCTCAATTGGGGCGGTTCCATTCCGAAACGGATATTTTCCTGACACCGGGAAGGCATCGCCGGCCCGATATCGCGTATTTCACACCGGAACAGGTGCGCAGAGGGAAATCCGGCGAACAGGTTATCCCCGAATTTGTCATCGAAGTCATTTCCCCGACTGATAACATCAATCGTGTGAATAAAAAAGTACGTCAATATTTTGAAGCCGGTGTGAAGGTGATCTGGCATATTTTCCCCGAACAACTCGAAGTATATGTTTATGAAAACCCTACCCGGATCAACATTTGCCGCGACGAACACCTTTGCTCCGCGGAGAGCGTCATTCCGGGTTTTATCATGCCGGCCAGCGCGGTATTTGCTTGAAAACCGCTATTTCACCTCAAACACCTGCATTTTCCCATTATTGTTTCCAACCACCAGGCGTTTTTTACCGCTTACCGATGTAATCAGCCTGGCCGAGCGCGCATCGAGATTGGCCCACAGTCCCGACTGGCAAGCCGGTAGGGGCGAGAAATTGCCCTTACCGTCGTTGAGCAACACCGTGCCGTTGCCCGAATCGACAGGGCCGGTTTCGATTTGCTGGCCGTAGTCGTTGCCCACCAGCACAAGGTCGGATTTGCCGTCGGCGTTCAGGTCGGCGGCTACGATGGCCTGGGCCGGGGCTGTTTGGGCTGCCGTGGGGAGGGGTTTCATCACAAATTTTCCCCCCTGGTTTTCAAAATAAGCGCTGCGCAACTCGTTTGCAGAAAGAAACTGGGCTGTTTTTAGTTCGTCGCGGGGGTAGAGGTCTTCCAAATCAGCGTAGGCGTAGGGTTGGTTGCGCACAAACTTTTTCTTCAGCGGCGGCAGCTGTTTGAGCAGCACTTCTTTCAGCGCCAGCGGGTATTCCACACCGTTTTTGGTATAGCACATGATCGGGTCCATGCTGCCGTTCTGGTCAAAATCTTTGGCATACAGGGTCAGGGGCGCTTCGGGTGAAGCGGTCAGACGGGTGTTCAGGCCGAGGTTGCCGGCTGCAAAATCGACGTCGCCGTCACCATCGAAATCGGCCGCGGCCAGGCTGCGCCAGAAACCGTTCGATTGGTCGAGGCCGAAAGCGGTTGTGGCGTCTTCGTATTTGCCGTTTTTGAACTGAAAAACGGTCAGCGGCATCCACTCGCCGGCCACGAGCATTTCGGCTTTTTGGTCGCCGTTCAGATCGGCGAAGGCAATGGCGCGCACCATGCCGCATTGGGCAAAACCCGGCGCTACCCGGGCGGTGACGTCGGAAAACGTGCCCTTGTCATTGCGCAGTACATGGCTGCCCGGTATGGCGGGATAATTGCCGGGCACACACCAGCCGCCGAGGAAAACGTCCTGGTCGCCGTCGCCGTCGAAATCGAAGGTAGCCACGGCCGAGCCGCTGTCGTTGATGGCGGGCAGCGCCTGTTCGGCCTTGGTAAAATTGCCTTTCCCGTCGTTGAGGTACAGGCGGGGCCGGTATTTTTCACTGCCGGCAGGCGCGCTGTTGCCGCCGCTGGCCACGAAAAGATCATTGTCGCCGTCGGTGTCGGCGTCGAAGATGGCCGCGCCGGCGTCTTCGTACAGCGCGTCGATGTTCCAGGCGACCTGGGCGCTGCGGGCAAATTGTCCGCCGGCCTGCTGTACGAGCAGAGCCCCGGCCGTGCCTGCCGAGCCGCCGATATAGAAATCTTCGAGTTTGTCGCCGTTCACGTCGCCCGCGGCAATGTACGGGCCGGGCGCCGACAAGCGCCAAGGCAGCAGCCGCTCGTTGTCGAAGTCGCGGTAATCGTCTTCTTTATGCGCGTAATTCAGGCCGTTAGAGCCGGTTATATCATTAAAATGCGCCTGTTGAAACCGCGCGATGGGCGCCAGACTGCCCGGCCTGGCGTCGGTGGCTTTCAGTTTCAGACGCTGGTTGACCGGCTGGTTTTCCAGCGTGATCATTTTGTTGCCGGGCGGGAACAACACTTCAATTTTATCGATCTTGTTTGCCTGGCCTAATCCGAAATACAACACCGGTTCGGTACTGGAATAAAAACCGCGGATAGGGGTGAGTTCCTGCTGCCAGGTTCGGCCGCCGGCGGTTACGCGGGCGATGGTACCGATGCCGGTGGAATTGCCTTTGGCGCCGTCTATGTGGATTTGCAGCCAGGCGCCTTTTTTCCGGTCGGCGGCGGTATTGCGATACAGCAGGGCTTCACTTTCGATGTTGCTGACCACCATGTCGAGATCGCCGTCGTTGTCGAGGTCGGCATAGGCGGCGCCGTTGGAGAAGGTTTTGTCGGTAAAACCCCATTGAATGGTGGTATTTTCAAACGTCAGGTCGCCGCGGTTGCGGTAGGCGTAGTTGCGGAGTTTGACGGAAGGGATGAGGTCGAGGTAGTCGTAAATGGTTTTGAAATGTTTGGGGCTGATGCCGCCGAGCGTGCGGTTGATGGAATCGTCGGTGAACTGCACATAGTCGAGGTCGGTCACATCGCGGCGGTAACCGTTGGTGATGAACAGGTCGGGCCAGCCGTCGAGATCGTAATCCTGCGACAGTACGCTCCAGCTCCAGTCGGTTTGGAACATGCCCGCGAGGCAGCCGATTTCGCTGAAGGTGGGCGTTTGTACAGGATTGGCCGAAGCGGGGCCGTTGTTGAGTTGCAACACGTTGCGCATTACCTGATGCCCGTAGCCGTAACCGGTGAGCGTACGGTAGCGTTCTTCTTTCATTACGGTGCCCAGGGTTTTTTGGCGCTGGTAGTCTTCGGCGAGCATGTCGAGCGCGATGAGGTCGGGCAGGCCGTCCAGGTTGATGTCGGCCACGTCGGCGCCCATGGTGTGGTTCGCCATGTGGCGGAAGCTGTCGAACGCTTTGTCGGTAAACGTTCCGTTGCGGTTGTTGAGGTACAGGTAGTCGGGTTCGAGATAGTCGTTGGCGACGTAAATATCCGGCCAGTGGTCGCCGTTCCAGTCGAGGGCAATGCTGCTCAGGCCGAAGGCGCGGTCCTGGATACCGGCCTGTTTGCTCACGTCGGTAAAGCCCCCAACACCCCCTTGATGGGAGGCGCCGTTATTCCGATACAGGCGGTCCGATTCGTATTCGTTTCTGGGGGTTTTGTTGCGTACCACTTTGCCGCCGGCCGTTTCCACGAGGTCCATTTGATGCGCCAGGTTGAAATCGGTGGGGATATTGACGACGTACAGGTCGAGGTCGCCGTCGAGGTCGTAGTCGAAGAAATTGGCGCAGTTGCTGGCCGAGGGGTCGTCGATGCCATAATCGGCGGCGCTTTCAGAGAAGGTATTGTTCCAGTTGTTGATATACAGCACGTTGCGGCGGTGTTCGCCGGGGGTTAGTCCGGTGCGGCAGAGGTAGATGTCCTGCCAGCCGTCGCCGTTTACGTCGGCGATGGCTACGCCGGTTTTAAAACCGTTGGGGGTGGCCACGCCGGCCAGCGTGGTGATGTCTTTAAATTTAAAATGGCCTTCGTTCAGGTACAGTTTGCAGTTGCCCGTGGTGGAGGAAAAAAACAGGTCTTGCAGGCCGTCGTTGTTCACGTCGATCACGCCCACGCCGCCGCCGTTGTAGAAGTGGGGATTGAGCACGATGTTGTTCGTAAAATCCTCTTTGACCTCGCACATAAAACGGATATTACTCTCGGAAGCGGGCACTTTTTGAAAGAGGGCGTCGGGCGTCGGGGCGATGTCGTCGTCGCCCGACATAGCCGGCCTCTTTTGGTCGGATTGGCAAGCATTGAAACAAATCAGGGCTGGCAGGAGAACAAAAGCGGCAAAAAAAGTATTTAACCTCACTGTTTTCATTACGTGGATATTTGATGGCAAAGCTTCTAAAATTTTTGGAAATGATAACCCGATATACGTTTCCGAAACTTTCAAAAGTTTCGGAAACGTGCCACCCAATGACAAATTGACCTGTAAAATGCGAAAGATCGTAGTGGCCATATCCGGTTCTTCCGGGGCCATTTATGCCAAATTGTTACTCGATAAACTCGCCGTTCTGCGCGAACAATGGCAGGCCGTGGGCGTGGTACTTTCCGATAACGCCAAAATCAACTGGGAACTGGAAATCGGCCCGCCCGATTTCAGCGTTTATCCGTTCGATTTTTACGAAAAAAACGATTTCTACGCGCCTTTTGCCTCCGGTTCGGCCCGCTACGATACGCTGATCGTGTGTCCCTGCTCGATGGGCATGCTGGCACGCATTGCCGCGGGCATCAGCAACGACCTGGTGACCCGCGCCGCCGACGTAATGCTCAAGGAACGCC
>JAKLJF010000207.1 GCA_023151335.1 Thermoanaerobaculia bacterium
GAAAAAAGCCCTCAGTAACCCTGACCCGCGGGTCAGGGTTACTGAGGGCTTTTTTCAAATCAACAAATCAACTATTCTTCATCCTCCTCCTCCCCGCCGGGGGTAGAAGGTTCCACTTCCGGCATACTGGCGCTTTCGCCGGGGGTGGGGTCGGCAAACGGGCGTTTACCGATGAGATTTTCCAGGTCGGCGCGTTTCAGCACTTCTTTTTCGAGCAGCGCTTTGGCGAGGGCGTCGAGTTCCTTGCGTTTGTCGCGCAGCAGATTTTTTGCCCGGTCGTATTGTTCGTCGATCATCCGTTTTACCTCCTGGTCGATCAGGTAGGCTGTCTGTTCGGAGAACGGGCGCATGTAGCTCTCGTTGAGCATCGAATAGTACGAAATATTACCCACTTTGTCGTTCATGCCATAGTTGATGATCATGTCATACGACAGTCGGGTAATATGGTCGAGGTCGCTTTGCGCGCCGGTGCTGATCTTGTCGAACACGACGGATTCGGCTGCACGGCCACCCAGCGTCATGCAGATATCATCAAGCAGTTTTTCCTTGCGGGTGATGTACTGCTCTTTGGGCAGGTATTGTGCATAGCCGAGGGCTGCGAGGCCCCGGGGTACGATGGTCACCTTCACCAGCGGATGGGCGTGTTCGAGGAACCAGCCGCAAATGGCATGACCGGCTTCGTGATAGGCGATGATCTGTTTTTCCTCCGGGCTGATGATCTTGTTTTTCTTCTCCAGGCCGCCGATCACCTTATCAAGTGCATAGTTGAAGTCGTCCAGGTCCACGGCTTTTTTATTGCGGCGGGCGGCGATCAGGGCCGCTTCGTTGCACACGTTGGCGATATCGGCGCCGACGAAGCCGGGGGTCATTTCAGACAGCGCCTCGGGCGTGACATCGGGCGCGACTTTGATATTTTTCAGGTGCACATGAAATATCTGGGCGCGGCCTTTCAGGTCGGGCCGTCCGATGCCGATCTGGCGGTCGAAACGACCGGGGCGCATCAAGGCATGGTCGAGAATATCGGGCCGGTTCGTGGCGGCCATCAGGATCACGCCCTTGTCGGTCGGGAAGCCGTCCATCTCCACCAGCAGTTGGTTGAGCGTATTTTCCCGTTCGTCGTTGCCGCCCTGGATGGCGCCGCGACCGCGGGCGCGGCCAATGGCGTCGATCTCGTCGATGAAAATGATACAGGGCGCTTTTTCACGGGCTTGCCGGAACAGGTCGCGCACACGGGAGGCGCCCACGCCGACAAACATTTCCACAAAATCGGAACCGGAAATGGAAAAGAAAGGTACGCCGGCCTCTCCGGCCACGGCTTTGGCCAACAGCGTTTTACCTGTACCGGGAGGGCCTACCAGCAGCACACCCTTGGGTATTTTACCGCCCAGTGAGGTATACTTTTTCGGATTTTTCAAAAAATCCACAATTTCCATTACCTCTTCTTTTGCTTCATCCAGGCCGGCTACGTCGGCAAACGTGATATTGACCCGGGAATTATTGTCGAAGAGGGTCGCTTTTGACTTGCCGATGTTAAAAATTTGTGCGCCGGGGCCTGCGCCGCCACCGCCCATACGGCGCAGGATAAATATCCATAAGCCCATGAGCAACAGCAGGGGAAGGAGGTACGTGGCGATGGTGCCAGTCCAGTTTGTTTCTTTTATATAGCGCTCGCTGATCGCCGGCTTTTTCTCTTTCTGAAGGCTCTCATTAAGCGCGCTGAGCTTACGGCTCAGCACTTCCGGAGTGCCGATATCGAAAGAGACATACATTTCGTCGGGTTTAAAACCCCAGGATTGTTTGTCAGGCTGGCAATCCCCGTTTTTATCCTCGATGTGAAACAGGGGAAAATACTTGCAGAGGCTGTCTTTTTTGATGTAGGCCCGGGCACTTTCTTTGTTGACAACTTCCAGTTTTTCGATATCGCCGGCGCGGGCCATACGTTCAAAATCCGCCCACGATGTGGTGGGCGGCGTCACAAACATTCTGGATAATTGTAATCCCAACAAGGCCAGCACGATCAGGACGTATATCCAGGTAAAACTAAAGCGCGGCATATTATCGCCGCCGCCGTTACTATCGTCTTCGCGTGGCGGACGCTGGTCATCCAGTTCGTCTTCGCGCTTACGCTGTTCTTTACTCATAAATAATGTTATACTTGGCGATTTTATCGCGGTTAAACGGGAGTTTTTAAAGTTCTGCAAATTCTGTTGCCCGTGCGTCGCTCCAAAGCTGTTCCAGGTCATAGAATTGGCGGGTTTCGGGATAAAAAACGTGAACGATGGTATTAAAATAGTCCATCAATACCCAACGGGCATTGGTGGTGCCCTCGGTATGGGAGGGCATGGTGTTCAGTTCGTCTTTCACCCGTTTATAAATGCTGTCAGAAATGGCTTTTATGTGGGTATTGGAGTCCCCTTCACAAATAATAAAAAAATCTGCAGGGGCATCGTCGAGGCGCCGCAGGTCGAGTTGAACGATATTTTTGCCTTTTTTATCGCGGATGCCTTCAATGATCGCATGGTTGAGTTGTTCGGAGCCAAGGCCGCGGGTTTTGACCCGCTGTAACGTTGTGAGATTCAAATGTTTAAATTTTGTTTTATTGAATAGTTGAAGGGTCAGAAAACACGCTTGCGGATATTTTTTCAGCTTTCATGTATCCTGGCGGCCATAAAAGTACGGAACTTTATGTGCGCGGGCAAGGCAAGGGTGTTTTGCAACCGTTCAGAAAGTTATAAAGTGCATGTCAAACACACTTTTCATAGGAAAAGTTTACTACTCATTCGACGAACTCTCCTCTACGAACGACTTTGCCCGGGAATTACTGGCAAAAAGCAGGCCACCCGAAGGTACGGTGGTTCGGGCTGTCACCCAGACAGCCGGACGCGGACAATTTGGCAGTCGCTGGCTCAGCGAACCGGGCGCCAACCTCACCCTGAGCGTAATTTTATACCCCGGCTGGTTGAAGGTTTCGGATCAGTTCCGGCTTAGCGAAGCGGTAGCATTGGCCGTTCGGGATACGGCCGGTAGTGCGGCCTTCAGGCCGTCCCGGTCACGGCCCTTCAGGGCCAGCGATATTTCAGGCGGAGAAAATACGGCCCTGAAGGGCCGGGGCCAGGGTGGCCTGAAGGCCGCGCTACCGGCGCCTGCCATCAAATGGCCCAACGATATTTACCTCGGCGAACGGAAAACGGCCGGCATTCTCATTCAGAATACCCTGGCCGGAGACCGCCTGGAAACTGCCGTGGTCGGTATCGGGCTAAACGTAAACCAGCAAATTTTCCCGCCGGAGGCGTCTAACGCCACCTCGATGGCCTTGTTTGCCGGTCGTACCTTCGACCTCGACGCGGTAGCGCAAATCCTGTTTGAAAACCTGGAACGCCGGTATCTCCAATTGAAATCCGGCCAAACCGGGATCCTGCGGGCGGAATACCGGCAGCACCTGTATGGACTGGATGAAGAAAAACAATTTGCCCGGCCCGACGGCCATGTTTTCCGGGGCATCATTCGGGGCGTGCAGCCCGATGGACAGCTGATGATTCAGACGGAAAACGGACTTGAATTTTTCTCCGTCAAATCCATTCAAATGTTGCATGTTTAAGCCGAACATTCATCAATACGGACTGTAATGTCGAAAAAAAAGAAGGTTGCCATTAAAAACCCAACCTTGCCTGCTACACCGGATAGCCCCGGTCGCCGGTATCAAATTGTACTGTGGCTGGTTTTTTTTGCCGGCGCCCTGTTTTTCTGGCCACCTTGCCTCGACCGGTATCTGGCGCCCCGTTTCCTGTGGGTATCCGCGGTTTTAGCCGGGGGCGTATTCCTGTTCCGGAAGGAATGGCGCGACCGGGCCGACTGGCGTCTGCATGGATTCGATCTCCTGTTGCTGGGCTGGTATAGCATGAACCTGCTCTCCCTGGGTTGGACGTTCAGTTGGTCGGAGGGTATATTTTACACGCAGAAAGTGTTGATATTGTTCGGGGTGTACTGGCTGGTGCGGCAAGCGCTGCAATACGATGAAAACCTGACCCGCCGGACGCTGGCTGGCATTACCGGCGCGCTTACCCTGGTCGTTTCCGTGTTATTGCTCATTCAGGTGGGTTTGGCAGTCAGCAAATACGGGCTGGACAACCAGCGTCTGTATGACTATGCATCCGGTGTGTTCGGCAATAAAGGCCTGGCTACCGATTTTTTATTTTTTTTGCTGATCTTCAATGTTTTATTCAGGAGTGAATTCAAATGGAAACATCAGTTTTGGATTTCAACCGGCGTGTTGTTAGCGCTTATCCTGATACTGCAAACCCGTACGGTATATCTTGCGGCCGCCTTCGGTATGGCGCTTTATTTTCTGTTCTATGCGGTGCTGGAACCCGGTTTCAGGCCTGTTTTGTTTAAAAGGCTATTACCTGCCGGCGCTTTGGCTTTGGTGATACTGGCAGCCTTGCTCGCCTGGAAAGGGAGAGGCAGCACCCTGGCCGAACGCCTGAATCCTGTCACTTATCTGGAAAGCGCTTCGGCCAATGAAAGGCGGTTTGTGTGGCAGAAAACCGATCAGCTGAACATGGAACATTACTGGTGGGGGGTAGGCAATGGCAGCTGGAAGCTCTGGTTGCCCTCAAAGAGCATCGAAGGCGGTTTTCGCTTGCAGGAAAAAAATATTGTGTTCACCCGGGCGCACAACGACTATCTGGAAATCCGCGCCGAAATGGGCATGGTCGGGGCCGTCCTTTTTGTCCTGCTCTTTGTGTCGGTTCTTCTGGCAGCGGGGGTGGCGGCCCGGCGCAGCGCCGATGCGCGTCAAAAGCACGACCTGCTGGTGTTATCGACCGGGCTTACAGGGTATTGTATCATTCAGTATTTCGATTTTCCCCGGGAACGTATAGAATTGCAAGCCATTTTGGGGTTGTTGTTCGCCTATCTGGCCTGGAGTTCAAGAGCAGTTTGGGCCCGCCTTCCGGGAATCTCCATTCGGCGGTATGCACAGGTTTTCCTGCTGCTGCTGTTTGCAGGTTTTATATTTAACGTCCTGCTGGGTTGGCAACGCGTGAGAGGCGAGATACATACGGTGGCTGTGCTGGAAGCCCAGGTCCAGGGTAATTTTCCGGCCATGCTCCGGGAAGCAACCGCGGCCCGGAATACTTTTTTCGAGTACAACGACGTAACCATTCCCCTGCAATGGTACGAGGGTATCGCGCTTTACCAAATGAATAAAATCGATGAAGCGGTCGCCGCTTTCGGGGAAGCCTACCGGCTCAATCCCTGGGCTTTTCAGGTGATCAACAACTATGCTTCCTCGCTGGTAAGGGCCAACCGGCACCGCGACGCTGTTCCGTTGTTTGAAAAAGCCCTCGCCATTAATCCGCGATACGATGAAGGCAAATTTAACCTCGCGTTTGCCTGGTATGCGCTCGGCGACCATGCCAAAGCCAAAAACTGGCTCAACCGGGTGGATACCATACCCAACCCACAATCCGGCGACGAGCGCCAAAAAAATCTGCTTATCCTGAAAAAGAAAGCGGAATTCAGTAAAGTGATCGACCAGGCGCAGTAGTGTATCCTCCAATTGGATAGGGGTATTTTACATCGGTCAGCGACAGGCCCTGCGGCGGAACACTCAGGTTCTTTTTCAGCGTCGTCTGATGTTCCAGGGCCTGCCTGACATCATCAACCGCCAACTGGCCTTTCCCTGCCTGAATACAGGCGCCCACGATCAGCCGGACCATGCCGCGCAGAAAGCGATTGGCCGAAATACGATACACCAGGCGGTGATGTTCGGGGTCGGCCTGCCATTCCGACCACCTGACGGAACAGTCATAATGATCCACCCCGCTATGCGTTTTGCAAAATGGAAAGAAGGCTGAAAATTCCGGAAGTAATGCCGCCACAGCCCGCATTTTTTCCAGGTCGAGCCGGGCGCCCTGCGGGTAAATCCAATGGGTTTCCGCCGCGAAAGGGTCTTTGCGCAACATGATGCAGTACGCGTAGCTCCGTTCGTACGCGTCGAACCGGGCATGCGCATCGTTCGCAACGGGTGCAACGGTGTAAACCGCGATATCGGACGGCAAAAGACTGTTCAAACCGTTCAAAAAACCGCGCGGCAAAGCCTTTTCCGTATCCAGATGCGCCACGTAATAACGCGCATGCACCCCTGTGTCCGTTCGTCCGCAACCGGTTACCGGCGTGATTTGTCCTAAAATAGTGGCCAGCGCCTGCTCGAGCGTTTCCTGTACGCTCATGGCATTGGACTGTCGCTGCCAGCCGGCATATCGGGCGCCGTTATAAGCCAGGGTTAGGAAATAGCGCATTTATTGTTGCTTCCGGAGTTCCATCGTCTGTACCGTACCTTGTGTGGTGGATTTCCACTGCTGGTAGGTCCGTTTGTTTTTCATCACCAGCCATGTTTTGGCGAGTTCTGAATTGCGGCTGATAATAGTGACGGCGTCAATGGTATTTTTCCACGAAAAATCGCTGTCATCCGGTTTGCGGAGGCCGCGGGTCAGGATGGTCACGTTTTTAATGCCGCTGCCGTTTTTGCGGAAAGTGATGGTGCCGAGGTTGGAAGCTGCCTCTTTTTCGCCGTTGGTAAACTGCTGCTCGTAGCGGTCGATGTTCCAGGTGCCGACCAGGCGGCGGTGAAAACGCCGCTCGGCGCTGCAGGAAGCCAAAAACACGAGTAGCAACAAAAAGACGGAGGGACGAACCTGTCGTATGATCATAGTATGTTGATTTTAGTTTAAGACAAGGTATGGAACGAATTGCATTTAGCGAAGACGGTACAAAAATCCGGGCCAGTCAGGGACATTCCATCGAAGTGGATCTGGATTACCAAACGGCCCGGCCACCTGCCTTGTTGTTTCACGGAACAGCAGAACGTTTCCTGCAATCCATTTTGGAACAAGGACTTCAAAAACGCCGGCGGCATCACGTTCATCTTTCCCCCGACGCCGAAACGGCGCTCAAAGTGGGGCAACGACATGGCAAACCAGTGGTGCTGACCGTTCAGTCGGGCAGGATGTATGCCGACGGCTATGTTTTTTACTGTTCGGCCAACGGCGTTTGGCTGACGGATGAGGTGCCGCCAAACTATATAGGCGTCTAACTCAACCTTGTCAAATTAAAGAAAACAGTAACCTTAAGCAAGGTGTCATGCTGAGCGCAGCGAAGCATCCGGTGAAAAATGGGGGAACGCATCGAATATTTATGGTTCGGATGCTTCGCTGCGCTCAGCATGACAAGCGCGAGGGAAGGTTTATGACAAATTCGTCCGACGAATTAACTGTCACAGACCCGGTTAAGCGTGCTGGCCTTTCAGCGCGAACGCCTTGCGGCCTAAATAAATGGCTGCGAGTACCAGCGTGTAGGAAAGCGTTGCCGTCATGGTGTGTAAGCTTGGTTCGATTAGTTATGGTTGTGTTGTCCGTTGGACGCAAATCGGTTGTCCGGCGTTGCAATTGATCACAAAATCGTTCGTAGAACGACAGGGCATTTTAAAACGCTGCCGCCCCCGCTTCATTTTTTTTAATATTTTTTTGTCCGCACTTTTACCGGCTCCGATACCCTTATTTTGCAGGAAGTGCAGTGTCCGGTAAAATTTTTTCACCATTTTTTTTCCCCATTGGGTAAAGCAGCCTACATTAACCCCCGAAAGCAGAATTGCTCACCAAACAAAGTTTTCTTCCCTCGCCTATGGCTGCCTACGACACCAGTAAAATCCGGAACGTGGTCCTGGTTGGACACTCCGGTTGTGGTAAAACCACTTTTGCCGAAACCATGCTCTATGAAGCGAAAGCCATCAGCCGTCGCGGCTCGGTTGGCGATGGCAACACGCAGAGCGACTATACGCCGCTTGAACAACAACGCGGCCACTCTCTCTTTGCCAGTGTGCTCCATTGCTCCTGGAAAGACACTAAAATCAATATCCTCGATACGCCGGGCCTCGACGACTTTGTGGGAGAGGTCGTGACGGCGCTTAAGGTAGCCGACACCGCGGTGGTCATGCTCAACGCCCGCAGCGGGGTGGAAGTGGGTACGGAGCTGATCTGGGAG
>JAKLJF010000208.1:0-5700 GCA_023151335.1 Thermoanaerobaculia bacterium
CAATCACTCAATCACTCAATCACTCAATCACTCAATCACTCAATCACTCAATCACTCAATCACTCAATCACTCAATGAAACGGCAACGATCCACTCCCCTTTTCGATCCCCGACTGGTGCGGGAAGCCGTTCGGGAGTCTTTTCTGAAACTCGATCCCCGGCGGATGTTCCGCAACCCGGTCATGTTTACCGTGGAAATTGGCACGGTGGTGATGCTGGTGGTTTGCCTTTGGATACTGACCGGGGAACAATCCCAGGGTACCTTTGGGTATAATTTCGTTATTTTTTTGTGGCTGTTATTCACCCTCTTGTTTGCCAATTTCGCCGAGGCACTGGCCGAGGCGCGCGGCAAAGCCCAGGCGGCGAGCCTGCGCAAAACGCGGGAAGAAACGCCGGCCAAAGTGCTGCTCGACGACGGCAGCCTTGCCGTCCGTTCCTCGAACGAGCTGCAAAAAGGCGATCGCTTCGTGTGCGAAGCCGGCGACCTGATCCCCGCCGACGGGGAGATCATGGAAGGGATCGCCACCATCGACGAGAGCGCCATTACCGGCGAAAGCGCGCCGGTGATCCGCGAGGCCGGCGGCGATAAATCGAGCGTTACGGGCGGCACCAAAGTGCTCAGCGATCGCATCGTGGTGGTGGTGACCTCCTTGCCGGGCGAAAGTTTTCTCGATAAAATGATCGCCCTGGTGGAAGGCGCCAGCCGGCAAAAAACACCCAACGAAATCGCGCTGAACATCCTGCTGGCCGGCTTTACCCTGGTGTTCCTGATCGTCTGTATCACGCTGCCGCCGTTTGCCCGATACGCCCAGACGCCGGTGACCATCGCGGCCCTGATCTCGCTGTTCGTCTGCCTGATCCCGACCACCATCGGCGGTCTGCTGTCGGCTATCGGCATCGCCGGTATGGACCGGGCCCTGCGCGCCAACGTCATCTCCAAATCGGGCAAGGCCGTGGAAACGGCCGGCGATGTGGACACCCTGCTGCTCGACAAAACCGGTACCATCACTATCGGTAACCGGAAGGCCACCCAATTTTATCCTGCCACAGGGGTGGGGGCGGCTTATTTCGCCCGCCAGTGCATCCTCAGTTCCCTGGCCGACGACACGCCGGAAGGGAAGTCTGTCGTGGAACTGGGCGCCTCCGATAAAAGTTTCTCTTCCAACCAGTTGCAATTTATACTGGCGGAAAAGGAACAGATGAAGTTTATCCGTTTTACCGCCGAAACCCGCAGTAGTGGCGTCGATCTGCCCAGCGGCGTACGGCTGCGCAAAGGCGCTTTCGACGCCATTCGCAACATGGTGACACGGGCCGGCAACGCCATGCCCGATGAAACTGCGACCAAAGTACAGGAGATCGCCGCCAACGGCGGCACGCCGCTGGTGGTGTCGGAAAATGAAAAAGTGATCGGCGTGATCGAATTGCAGGATATTATCAAACCCGGTATCCGCGAACGGTTCGACCGGCTGCACAAAATGGGCGTAAAAACTGTCATGGTCACCGGCGATAATCCGCTGACGGCCAAATATATCGCCAACCAGGCCGGGGTGGATGACTTCATTGCTGAGGCCAAGCCCGAAGACAAACTCGCCTATATCCGCGCCGAACAGGCCGACGGCAAACTCGTGGCCATGATGGGCGACGGCACCAACGACGCCCCGGCCCTGGCCCAAGCCGATGTGGGCGTGGCCATGAACTCGGGCACCGCCGCCGCCAAAGAAGCCGGCAACATGGTGGACCTCGATAACGACCCGACCAAACTGATCGAAGTCGTGGAAATCGGCAAGCAGTTGCTGATGACCCGCGGCACGCTCACCACCTTCAGTATCGCCAACGACGTGGCCAAGTATTTCGCCATCGTTCCGGCTTTGTTCACTGCCGGCATTCCGGGGCTGAACGCCCTGAACATCATGGGACTGAAAAGTCCGGAAAGCGCCATCCTGTCGGCAGTGATCTTCAACGCGATCGTTATTCCGCTGCTGATCCCGCTGGCCCTGCGCGGGGTGCGTTACCGGCCTATCGGCGCGAGCGCCCTGTTGCGGCGCAATTTGCTGGTGTACGGGCTGGGCGGAGTGGTGGCGCCGTTTATCGGGATCAAGATGATCGATTTGATTGTGGGCTGGGCGTTTTGAATGAACGGGCATGGCCGCCTGACAAACGTTTACGAAACTTTAAAAAGTTTCGTAAACGTGGAGCAAATCGTAAATCGTAAATCGTAAAATAATGAAACCGCATATCCTACCCGCCCTCCGCCTCACCCTCCTTACCCTCGTGGTATTTGCAGGATTATACACCCTGCTGGTATGGGGCGCGGCGCAACTGCTGCCCACCCGCGGACTGGGCGAACGCATCGAACACGCCAAGGGCTACTATTATGCCAACATCGGCCAGGTGTTCGATGAAGACCGTTACTTTTGGTCGCGCCCCTCGGCGGTGGTTTACAATGCTGCCGGGTCCGGCGGTTCGAATAAGGGTACAAACAACCCGGACTACCTGGCCGCGGTGCAGGCCCGCATCGATACCTTCCTGGCGCACAACCCCGGCGTAAGCCGGGATCAGATTCCTGCCGACCTGGTGACCGCCTCCGGCAGCGGCCTTGATCCGCATATTTCGCCGGAAGCGGCTTATATACAAGTGGCCCGGGTGGCCCGGGTGCGGGGACTGGATGCCGGCGCCGTGGAAACCCTGGTCCGCGCCAATACGGAAGGCCCCTGGCTGGGCATGTTCGGCAAACCGCGGGTCAATGTTTTAAAATTAAACCTTGCTCTGGACAAGTTGTAAGATTGAACAAGGTCATTCAGGGTTCTCGTCGGAAATTCAGGCAATTTGAAGCAAAAGACAGATATTTCGACCTCTTTTTAACTGAAATTCAATTTTTTATGAAACCGCTTATTTCAACCCTGATCTTTTTTATTCACTTTTCCAACATTATCTTTTCGCAAACAGACAGTTCTGCATTGCGCTTTACCCTCAGCGGCTATGCCGAGCCCTATTACGGTTATGACTTCAACCAGCCGGAAGACGGCTACCGCCCCGGTTTTATTTATTCACACGACCGGCACCATGAGTTTAATATCAACATTGCGTTTCTGAAAGCAGCCGTGCAATCGAAACGGATGCGCGGCAACCTCGCCCTGATGGCCGGCACCTACCCCAATTCAAATTTGTCGGTTGAGCCGAATACCCTGAGAAACATATTTGAAGCCAATGCAGGGGTCAAAATCTCCAAAAACCACGAACTGTGGGTGGATGCCGGCATCTTCAGCTCGCACATCGGTTTTGAAAGCGCCGTAGGCAAAGACTGCTGGACGCTCACGCGCGGTATGCTGGCCGAAAACTCGCCTTATTACGAAGCCGGCGCCAAACTGTCGTACGCCACCCCCGACGGCAAATGGTTTTTCAGTGCCCTGGCGCTCAACGGCTGGCAACGAATCAGACGTGTGGAAGGCAACTCCCTCCTGTCGGGCGGCTGGCAGGTCACCTTCAAACCCAATGAACGGATAACGCTCAACAGCAGTGGCTTCCTGGGTACCGACAGACCCGATGATGCCCGTTTAATACGCTCGTTTCATAACCTGTACGGGATATTCCAACTCAGCGATCAATTCGGCCTGATCGCCGGCCTCGATACCGGATGGGAGGAAAATCCGCGGGAAGGCGAAAGCCCGAATATGTGGTACAGTCCCGTCCTGATCGGCCGCTACGCCATAAACGATCGCCTTGCCCTGGCGGGTCGCGTGGAGTACTACGCCGATGAAAACGGCGTGATCATCGCCACTGGCACGGAAAACGGTTTTAAAACCCTGGGCGTATCACTGAATCTCGATGTTCAAGTGCACAAAAATGCGGTATGGCGCATAGAAGGTAAGGTTTACAACAGCAAGGACGACATTTTTGTAAAGGAAAACGGCGATGCCACGAACAGCAACGCGGTGCTGACCACGGCATTGTGCGTGTGGTTTTAGTTTATGAGGGTTTATGAGGGTTTATGAGGGTTTATGAGGGTTTAGAGGGCTATCGATTACCCACAAATCCACGCGTTTCCTGTATCGCTGACCTCGGAGAGGTCAAACATTTGTAGATCAATGATTTAAATATTTTATACGACCTCGGAGAGGTCGAATATTTATCGATTTCCAATTTTATATTCGACCTCTCCGAGGTCGTGAAAACACTCAAAACCATCTGTTTTCTACAAATATTTGACCTCTCCGAGGTCTTTTGAGCGTTTGTGCGGATTTGTGGGTAATCGATAGCCTTCTAAACCCCCTAAACCCTAAGTTTTAGAGAACACTTTAAAGTACTGGATCGGTATTTTTCCTTCAAAAAACGCTTTGCCGACAATAGCCCCGGCACAGCCCATCGCCTGCAGTTCCTCCAGATCGGATACGCTGCTGACGCCGCCGCTGGCCACCAGCTGAATGTTCGGGAAATGGGCCAGAATGTCGCGATACAGATCAAGCGCCGGCCCGGCCAGTTCGCCGTCGCGGGCAATATCGGTGACAGATACCTGGTGTATGCCGAGGTTTTCCAGGCGGGCCAGGAAGTCGAACAAGCCCAAATCGGTTTGCTCCACCCAGCCGTGCACCGCTACCATGCGGTTGCGCACGTCGGCGCCCACCAGGAACCGGTCGGCGCCGAAACGTTCCACCCAGGCGCTGAACTCATCGGGCGCCATCACCGCCACGCTCCCGACGGAAAACATGGCCGCGCCGGCATCCCACACCTGCCGCAGCGCGGGAATGGAGCGCAGGCCGCCGCCATAATCGATTTCCAGGCGGGTGCGGGCCGCTATCTGCTCCAGGACAGCCAGATTGATCGGCCGCCCTTCCCGGGCGCCGTCCAAATCAACCAAATGCAGGCGGCGAATACCTGCCGCCTCCAGTTCCCGGGCCAGTTCGAGGGGTTCGGCCGGATATTCCGTTTTCTGATCAAAATCGCCCTGGCGCAGGCGGACCAACCGCCCGTCCATGATGTCGAAGGAAGGAATAATATGCATGAACTATAATTTCAAAAAGTTTTTCAAAATCCGCTGACCCACCTCACCGGATTTTTCCGGGTGAAACTGGACGGCAAAAAAGTTATCGCGCTGTAAGGCCGCGCTGAACGGAACGCCGTAATCGGTCTGCGCGGCTATATCCGGGTGCATTTCCGCGTAAAAACTGTGCACAAAGTACACGAAATTTCCATCCTGCACACCCTCAAATAATGGTCCGCGCAGATTTGACAGCGTATTCCAGCCAATATGGGGCACTTTCAGCCCCGGCGAGCGGAAACGCCGCACTTCCGCGTCAAATATACCCAGGCAGGGCGTATCGCCTTCTTCCGAGTGCCGGCAAAACAACTGCAACCCCAGGCAAATACCCAAAACGGGCTGCCGGAGCCCGCGTAAAACGGTATCCAGACCGCGCTCCCGCAGGTATTGCATCGCCGAGGAAGCCTCCCCTACCCCCGGAAAAATGACTTTATCCGCCGCACGCAGGGCATGCGGGTCATCCGTCCAAAGCGCTTCCACACCCAGCCGCTGCAAGGCGAACAGGACGGAACGGATATTGCCGGCGTTGTATTTTACGATAGCGAGTGACATGATGGATTGCGGATTGCGGATTGCGGATTGCGGATTACGGATTGTCCCGAGACCTCGGGACGGATTACGGATTGCGGATTGACCCGGCTCTTGGTATTGAAACCTATCCTCTG
>JAKLJF010000208.1:5710-7523 GCA_023151335.1 Thermoanaerobaculia bacterium
AATACCCATCCCAAGAGCCGGGTCAATCCGTAATCCGTAATCCGTAATCCGCAATCCGCAATTATAATTGGCCTTTCGTTGTCGGCAATTGCCGGCTTACAGGGTCGCGCCGAACCGCCATTTTCACGGCCCGGGCGAACGCTTTAAAAATTGCCTCAATTTTATGATGTTCATTTTGACCCTCCGCCCGGATGTTCAGGTTACAGCGGGCGGCATCGCTGAATGATTTGAAAAAGTGAAAAAACATCTCCGTTGGCATTTCGCCGATCTTTTCGCGGTGAAATTCGGCCTGCCACACCAGCCAGGGCCGGCCGCCGAAATCCAGCACTACCCGGGCCAGGGCGTCGTCCATGGGAATTACGGATTGTCCCGAGACCTCGGGACGGATTGCGGATTGACCCGGCTCTTGGCAGGGATTTTTTTCCAAATTACAAGCTTTGCCAGTTGCCGGGTCAATCCGCAATCCGTAATCCGTAATCCGCAATCCATATTCTGAACTTCCATACCGTTCCAACCCCCGTTTATCGCTCAGGGCGAGGGCAAATGTCTCTCCAAGGGCGAGGGCGGTATCTTCAATGCTATGATGTTCGTCGATATGCAGGTCGCCGCGGGCTTCGATGCAGAGGTCGAGGTTGCCATGGCGGGCCAGTTGGTCGAGCATGTGATCGAAAAATCCCAGGCCGGTTTTTATTTGGCTGTTACCGGAGCCGTCGAGGCAAAGGTCGATGGAAATATCTGTCTCGCGGGTAGTGCGGCGGTGGCTTGCGCGGCGCGGCGGCAGGCGCAGGTGTTGGTAAATCTGTTCCCAGTTTTCGGCGATCAGGTCGATTTCAGCCTCGTGTCCGGCAGGGTCGTCCCATTGCCGGAGCAAAATGGCTTTGGCGCCGAGGTTCCGGGCCAGTTTTACGTCGGTCAGGCGGTCGCCGATCACATAAGAATTGGCCAGGTCGAAGTTCCCGTCCAGATACGCTGCCAGCATGGCAATACCGGGTTTCCGGGTGGGTAACAGTTCATGCGGAAAAGAACGGTCTATGTGAATATTATAAAACGTTATGCCTTCTCCGGCCAGTATTTTCAGCATTTTTTCCTGGGCCGGCCAGAAGTTTTGTTCCGGAAAACTATCCGTGCCGAGGCCATCCTGGTTGGATACTATAACCAGTTTATAGTCCAGTTCACGTACTATTCTGGCCAGGGCATAAATAACGCCCGGAATAAATTCCATCTTTTCCAGACTGTCTATCTGCTGGCTGGGCTGCGGCTCCACTATAATAGTACCGTCTCTGTCTATAAACAATATTTTTTGCATAGATTCGGTCATAGAAAGGTTCTTAATATATTTATCAACGAATCGTTTTCTTCCGGAGTACCGATTGTTATACGCAGGCAATTATCACAGTGTAATTCATTTGAGCGGTTTCGTACAATAATATTATTATTGCATAGAAACTGGTAAATTCTATCGGCGCCGGTCGTTTTAACCAATAAAAAATTAGCGTCGCTCGGATATACTTTTTCTATACATTTCAATTGAATCAGCGCCGTTTCAAGGCGCCGGCGTTCAGCCAGGATCATTTGAATTTTTTTCTCCACCTGATCCGCGTTTTCCAGGGCGTTACAGACATAGTTTATAGTAGCCGCACTGATATTGTAGGGATATTTTATATTGTTTAATATCGAAATAATATACGGATCGGCAAAGGCCATTCCCACACGCAAAGCAGCTAAACCCCAGGCCTTGGAAAAAGTTTTCAGCACGACCAGGTTTGGAAATCCGGCAAGGCGTTTCGCCAGCGACGGCCTGCCGGAGAAATCA
>JAKLJF010000208.1:7533-8031 GCA_023151335.1 Thermoanaerobaculia bacterium
TGCTTCATCCACTACCACTACACCGGGAAAGGTCTCCAACATTTCAACAATAAATGCTTCGGGCAGGTGGTTGCCCGTGGGATTATTCGGCGAACATAAAAACAACAGCTTCGACCGGTCGTCAGTCACCTTACGTATAGCCGCTGCATCCGGGGAAAAATCCGGGCGCAGGGGAGCGGTCCGCAGTTCGGCGCCGTGAATATTGGCCATGACGGCATACATGCCGTAAGTGGGCGGCAGAATAATGACATTGTCCTTTTCGGGAGTACAAAAAGCCCGCAATAACAGGTCAATGGCTTCGTCGCTGCCGTTACCCAGGAAAATGGCTTCCGGACTCAGTTGCTCCCGCGCTGCCAGACGTACTTTCAGGTCCATTTGGCGCGGATCGGGATAACGGCTGAAGTCTTCGTCAAGGGGGCTGCCCAGACTGTTTTCATTGGCGTCCAGGAAAATGTACGGTGGACGGTGGACGGTAGACGGTGGACGGTGGACGGTGGA
>JAKLJF010000209.1:0-4928 GCA_023151335.1 Thermoanaerobaculia bacterium
TTTAAAAGTTTCGTAAACGTATCGCTTCAGTTTACCCTGATGTCACGTTTACGAAACTTTCAAAAGTTTCGTAAACGTATCACTTAAGTTTACCCTGATACCGTTTCATATTTTGGAAGTTTTTTACTTCCCGGCCCCCCCGCCTCAATCCTGAAACTCCCAATACTCCGGCTTCGTGTCTTCCGTCTGTTGCCGCCAGTAAGCCGGCGTCACCTTGCGGCCGTCCGGCGTGCGCAGGCGGCGCTGATACACGTAAATGACCGGGTTGAAGACCAGGTCGGGCGTGGCGACGGAGTACGTCGTCGGCACATCCTCCGTTGCGCCGGGGATTTCCTGAACAATGACGGGTATATTATTGTGTTCCAGGAGTTGCTTCAGAAAGTCTGCCCGCTCCCGGGTTACATTTTTTTCCACAAAAGTGACTGTTTGCCCGTCGAGGTCGCCAAAATTATGTTTGCCACTTGTCAGTTGCATGGTTCCTGATTTTTGATTCGCAAATTTACAGCCGGACGCAAAGCCCGAAAATATAATCATACACCCCGCTCGACACGCCCAACACCAGAATGCCCGCCACGCAGATCAGCAGGCTGGCCCGCATCCAGTAATCGTTTTGAATAACAGGCAAGGGATGCGCGCTCTTGCGCAGGAACATGGCCCGGACGATCAGCAGGTAGTAGTACAGGCTGATCACGGTGTTGAGCACGGCGATCAGCACCAGCACGTAATACCCCCCGGCTGCCGCGGACATGAAGAGGAAAAACTTCCCGAAAAAGCCGGCCAACGGCGGTATGCCTGCCAATGAAAACAGGGCCAGCAGCATGACCATCGCCAGCCGCGGATTGACGCGGTAAAAGCCCTCGTAATCGTCCATATTTTCCTTTCCGGTAGCGGCTTCCACCGAATGTACCACGCCGAAAGCTGCGAGGTTGGAAAATATATACACCAACACGAAGTAAATGATCGATGCCCGTCCGTCCTGTCCCGCGGATAAAAAGCCCAGCAGGATAAAACCGGCTTGCGCCACGGAAGAATAGGCCAGAAAACGTTTCAGGTTTTGCTGGCGCAGGGCAAAGAGGTTGCCGATGGTCATAGTCAGTATCGCCAGCAGGTACAGCACGCCAATCCAGATGCCGGACAAGGAAGGTGCAAAGCCCAGCAGCAGGATCATCAGGATAAAAACAGCGGCGCCTTTTGATACCACCGACAGATAACCGGCAATCCCGGTCGGCGCGCCTTCGTACACGTCGGGCGCCCAGAAATGGAAGGGTACCAGCGAAATTTTAAAAGCAACCCCGGCAAAGAAAAAGATAAAACCCAGCGTTTCCAGCCCCGTGCCGGTCAGTTTTTGCGACAGGACGGTCAGTGAAAATGTGCCTGTGGCGCCGTATAACAAAGAAATACCCATGAGGGTAATGGCAGAAGCAAGCCCTGCCATCAGGATCATTTTAATACCCGCCTCTGCCGAGCGCATGCGCAGCACCTCGTAGGCTGCCAGAGCAGCCACGGGAAGCGTCGACATTTCCAGGCCAATGAACAGCATCAGCACGTCGCCGGAAGAGATCATGTAGTACATACCCAGCAGGGATGACCACAACAAGAGGTAAAACTCGCTGACCCTGTTCTCCGGAACCAGTTGTTTTTTGACCCAACCGGCCGTTTGTAAAACGACTACCAGTACGCCCAGGTCGAGTATGTTTTTCAGAAAATGGATCAACGCATGGGTGCGGTACATGCCGCCGAACAGGGCGCCTTCACCCATGGGAAACCAGCCTGCCAGCGTATGCATGCCGAACAAGGCAATGGAAAGCGGAACGATACTGCTTTTGTCCTTACCGCTGAAATAGATCTCCGCGCAGATGACGATAAGAATTACAGCCAGGAGCTGTAATTCGTGACGCATGAGTAATAGTTGTTCCCAGTTCATTTGCGAGTAGTGTTAAATTTTTTTACGCCGACTGGCAGTGGGTTTAGGGGGGCGGCGTTACTGGTGGTTTATTGGGAGTAGTGTTAAATTTTTTTACGCCGACTGGCAGTCGGCGTTACAGGCCCAGTTGCCGGATAACAGGTTCGAGACTGAAACGGATCATTTCGGATAACCAGAGCGGCGCCATGCCGATAGCCGCGATGGGCAGGATCAGCAGCAGGGCGCCTGTTTTTTCGTACCAGGTCGCGGCCGGCAAATGGGCGTATTCTGGGTTGTTCACCGGCCCCATCAGCATAGTACCGACCACGCGCAGGATATACACGGCCGTCACTACGATGGCCGACACCGCCAATATGGTCCAGACGCGGTGAAACGTATCGGCGTGTTCAAATGCGCCCACGAAGATGGTCATTTCCGCCACGAATCCGCTCAGTCCGGGCAAGCCCAGCGAGGCAAGACCGGCGATCACATAGCAAGCGGAAATAAAGGGCAACACTTTCATCAGACCGCCCATTTCCTGTACAATGCGGGTGTGCGTGCGTTCGTACAACATGCCGATCAGGGCAAAAAAGAGCGCCGTCATCAGACCGTGGGAGATCATTTGCAGGATAGCGCCGTTCATGGCGGTTTTGTTCAGCATCAGAATGGCGAACAACACCAGGCCGCAGTGACTCACCGAAGAATAGGCGTTGATGTATTTTAGGTCGGTTTGCCGGATGGCGCCGAATGCGCCGTAAATCACGCTGAAACCGGTCAGCAGGATAAAAAACCAGGCCATTTCACTGGCGGCCTGCGGCATCAGGAATACCGCCACCCGGTAGCAACCGTAACCGCCCAGTTTCATCAGCACGCCGGCGTGCAGCATCGAAACGGCCGTCGGGGCCGAGGCGTGACCGTCGGGCGACCAGGTATGGAACGGGAACATGGCGCCCAGCACCCCGAAACCGACGAACGTCAGCGGGAAAAAGATGCGCTGCGCTTCCACCGGTATGCCGCCCGCGGCAATTTCCATCAGGTTGAACGTGTGCCCATCGGCGGCGCCGGTCGAATTGAAATACAAGCCCAGCAAACCCACCAGCAAAAAGGCCGAACCGCCCATCAGCATCAGCGTCAGTTTCATGGCCGAATATTCCTTCGGGCCGCTGCCCCAGATGCCGATCAACAGGTACATGGGAATTACGGCCAGTTCGTAGAACAGGAACATGGTGAACAGGTCGAGGCTGACGAAGAACCCGAACACTCCCGTGGCCAGCGCTATAAGGGAGATAAAAAACTCCTTGGCCAGGTCTTCCATACGCCAGGAGATGAACACGCCGGCCAGTGTTACAATGGCCGTCAGTACGATCAGCGCCACGGAAACGCCGTCGACGCCCAGATCAAAGCGAATGTTCAACGGTTCATACCATTTGTAACTGCTGGTAAACAGCATTTCGGCCGTGTTGCCGGCCGCTCTTTCCTGTAAAAAAGCAAACAGGAGGTAAAACGCGGCCACAAATTGCAGTCCCATCCCCACGACAGACACCAGACGCGCCTGCTCCCGTTCCTTGCAGAACAACAGCCCCGCAAGGGTCAGGGATGGAATAATCAATAAAAGGAGCAGAATATTCATAATTCAACGCTTCATCCAATAAATGAACAATGCAGCCAGCGCCACGGCGCCCATCACGAAACTGAGGGCGTATTGTTGTACCTGACCCGATTGAATGCCCTTGATCGCCCGCGCAACGCGGGTGGTCACCCAGGCGATACCGTTCATGGAGCCGTCTACCACATGCCGGTCGAACCAGGCCGCCGGCCAGGCAATACCCTTGAACAGGACGTTTTTCGTGACGGCTAAATATATTTCATCGATATAAAACTTGCGGTAGGCCAGGCGATACAAGCCGCTCAGGCTATCGGCTATCTGAGCCGGCCGTTCGGAAGGTTTGCGATACAGGGCCATCGCCGCCAAAATACCAGCCACACTGATGGCGCTGGCCGTGAGGGCAATGGTAATATCGAGGTGTGAACCCGCGGGAAGGCGGTCAGCCGTTACATATTGTCCGAAAGGAATAAATCCGCATACCGCGCTCAGCACCGCCAGCAGCATCAGGGGCGCCCACATGACCGCCGGGGCTTCGTGCGGCGCATGGTGGTATTGCCGGTCCTCGCCCCAGAACACCCGGAAATACAAGCGGAACATATACAAAGCCGTCATGCCCGCCACTAACAAAGCTATGCCGTAAATAGCGGGATTATGATGCAGCGCCGCGGCCAGGATTTCATCCTTGGAGAAAAATCCCGCAAACGGAGGGATGCCCGCAATGGCCAGACAAGCCACCAGGAATGTGCCGTGCGTAATGGGCAGATAACGCCGCAGCCCGCCCATGTCGCCCATGACATTGCTGTGCACGGCGTGAATGACCGCTCCGGCGCCCAGGAAGAGCAGGGCTTTGAACATGGCATGCGTGAACAAGTGGAACATCGAGGCCGTAAAACCCAGGCCTTCCTCCCCGCTATAACCGGATACCCCCAGCGCCAGCATCATATATCCGATCTGCGACATGGTGGAATAGGCCAGCACCCGTTTGATATCCTCCTGTGTCAGTGCGATCACGGCGGCAAAAAGGGAGGTGATGGCGCCGGTCCAGGCCACAATATCCAGTGCCGGGCCGTCCGAGAGGTGGTACACCGGGAACAACCGCGCCACGAGATAAACGCCCGCCACCACCATCGTGGCGGCGTGGATCAACGCCGAAACCGGTGTGGGACCTTCCATAGCATCGGGCAGCCAGATGTGCAACGGGAACATGGCCGATTTACCCGCACCGCCCATGAAAATGAGCACCAGCGCCCAGGTCAGCACCGAAGCGCCCATAAAGGTGGCGGATGCCGCGCCGGCAATGGCCGAGCCATCGGGATTGTTCAGCGTTACAAAATCGAAAGTGCCGCTGTACCACGACAGCAACAGGATGCCCACCAGGAAGCCGAAATCGGCAAAACGGGTGACGATAAACGCCTTTTT
>JAKLJF010000209.1:4938-8020 GCA_023151335.1 Thermoanaerobaculia bacterium
AGGCCGGTCGTAATAAAACCCGATCAGCAGGTAGGAGGAAACGCCCACCAATTCCCAGAAGAAATAGATCTGAAACAGGTTGGTGGCCAGCACCAGGCCGTACATGGAAAAACTGAACAACGACAAAAAAGCGTAGTACCGCGCAAAACCCGCCTCGCCTTTCATGTAGCCCAGGCTGTAGATATGCACCATGGACGACACCACCGAAATGACCACCAGCATCATCACCGAAATGGGATCGAGCAGAATGCCCATGTGCACCGCCAGGGTGTCGTTGAACTTCAGCCAGGTGGCGTCAAAGGGGATCAGCGTCGGCCAGCCGCTTTCCGGCGGGGCAGTCGAAAAATACTGCGCTGCCGTCAGGAGGCTTAGCAACAGTGTGATCAGGATGCCGCCGGTTCCGATCAGGCCGGCCAGCCGGGGCCGGATGTACATGCTCGACAGGCCCGTCAGCAAGAAGACCAGAAAAGGCAGCAGGACAATCCAGATCGTGTAAGAATATCCTTCCATCCCAGGTATAGTGTTTTAAGTGTATCAGTGCACACTGCCGGACCTTTCGTTTTTCGGGTTCCAGACCTTCCAGGTTTGCCAAACCTGGAAGGTCTTGTCCGGAAAGCCGGTAGTGCAGTTGTAGTATTTCGGCAATGAGGGGTTTCCAGGCATCAGTATTTCAGGGTATCCACATGATCCACGTCCACCGTTTTGATCCGGCGGTAAAGGTTGATGACGATAGCAATGGCCAGGGCCACCTCGGCGGCAGCCACGGCGATGAGGAACAGGGTGAAAAATTGCCCGGCGGGCTCCCCTGGGTATAAATACTTGTTAAAAGCCACGAAATTGATCGCCGCCCCGTTCAGGATCAGCTCCAGCGACATCAGGATCGTGATCAGGTTTTTGCGGGTAACAAATCCATACACGCCGATAAAAAACATGAGTGTGGAAACGGCCAGGATTTCGATGAGACTGACTCCGGGTATCATAATGTCTGATTTTCTTGATTTGGATTGCTGGCGGCGCCGGGTTTATGTTTGGCAATCACAACGGCCCCGATAATAGCGGCCAGCAACAGAATGCTGATCACCTCAAAGGGTAACAGGTAACCGCCTTCGCCGGGCGAAAGCAACAGCTCGCCCAGGGTGTCGAGGTCGGCGCGTTCGGGCGCCTCCACCCGGGTAAAAGGGGTAGTCGACAGCAGGTACAACACCATACCCGCTCCGCCTGCGCAGACCACTCCCGCTGCGCCCGCCCGAAGCCAGGAAGGGGGCTCCATTTTATAGTCGATCTCGTGGGTCAGCAGGATCGAAAAAATGATCAGCACCACGATGCCGCCGGCGTACACCGTCAACTGAACGGCGCCAAGGAAATAATAACCGGCCAGGAAGTAGAAACCGGCAATGGCTGCCAGCACGCCGAACAGGTAAACGGCCGAACGCAGCAGGCGCGGGCTCAGCACCGACATCAGGCTGAGCGACAGCATGGCAAAGGCCAGTATGTAGAAAACGATCTTTTCCATATACGAATAACTTATTCTTCAACGCCTTTTTCCAGTTTGGAACCCGGGCGGTTGAGCACTTTTGTCAGTTGTGAACGGTCAAAAACGGCGTGTTCGAAGTTGTGTCCCATTTTAATGGCGTCGGTTGGGCACGACAAAATGCAGAGGTTGCACATGGTGCACATCGACAAATGGTACACAAAGGTTTCCAGTTGTTTTTTCTTTTTGCCGGTTTCCGGGTCTTCCCGCCGCGCCCAGATGATCTCGATGGAACCGTTGGGGCAGGCCACCTCGCAAGCGGAGCAACCCGTGCAACGGTGTTCGTTGGCCTCGTTGTGCAGCAACACTACCTCGCCCCTGAAACGTTCGAACATTTGCAGGGTCTCGCGATTGTCGGGATATTCCTGTGTAATGATCTCCTTCCGGGCGTGGGCAATATACTTGCCGGTCACTTTCATCCCGGCAATCAGCCCCCGGATGGCGTCGTAGATTTCTTTGAAGTATTCAAATATCGCCTTGAACATGGTGTTCCCTGTTTTCTTTTAAAAATGCCAGCCCAGATAAACGAGAATGGCCATGACTATGAGATTCATGAGGTTCAGGGGCATGAGGTATTTCCACTCCAGGTGGAGCAACTGGTCGATACGCAGGCGTGGGAAGGTCCATTTGAACCACATCATCAGGAAGATGATGCCGCCTACTTTTACAAAAAACCAGATAAAAGGCGGAATGAAGTCCATGATGCGGTTGAACGCGTGCCAGTCGCCGATGTGCAGGGGCATCCAGCCGCCGAAGAATACCGTGGCGGCAATGGCCGACATGGTGAACATGTTGACAAATTCGGCCAGGAAGAAGAAAGCGAATTTCAGTCCCGAATATTCGGTGTGAAAACCGGCGGTCAGTTCCGATTCCGCTTCCGGCAGGTCGAAAGGCCCCCGGTTGATTTCCGCAATAGCGGCCGTGATAAAGAGGAAAAACGCCGCGATGGCAGGCAAATGCCCTTTGAAAATCCACCAGCCGTCCGCCTGGCTTTGAATGATCTCCGACAACTGCAGCGTGCCGGTCAGCAACACCATGGTCAGCAAAGACAAACCTACCGAGAGTTCATAACTGACGATCTGTGCCCCGCTGCGCATGGCGCCGATCAACGCGTATTTATTGTTACTGGACCAGCCGGCCAACAATATACCGACCACGCCGATAGACGAAACGGCAATAATGAACAACAGGCCGATATTGATATCGAAGGCTTGCAGGCCCGGAGCGAAAGGGATCAGCGACAATACCATTAGGGCTGCCAACGAAATGATGAACGGCGCAAGATTGAAGAGCAGTTTGTCGGCTTTGTTTACGGTGACCGGCTCTTTCAGCAACAGTTTGATGGCGTCGGCTACCGTCTGGAAAGTGCCTTGCCAACCCACGCGGTTTGGCCCCAGGCGCAGCTGGAAAAATGCGCAAACGCGGCGTTCCGCATACACCAGCACCAAACCCAGTATGGAATAGAAACCCAGGTATATCAGGATGATAATGGCCCATATCAGCGCCGTGGCCACTCCGGGGCTGAACTGCGCGTTCAGATAGTTTCGGATA
>JAKLJF010000020.1:0-17926 GCA_023151335.1 Thermoanaerobaculia bacterium
GCGCGCCTCTACCGCCTCCCACGTGCAGCGCAGTGCCCGGCCTTTCGTTGATATCCTGATGTTGTCGAAATCCCTGTTCCAGGAATGGGCCCGTAGCGGTGAAATGCAGTTCGAACTGACCGAGGCGGGCTGCATCATGTATTACCAAACCGCCAAAAAGGAAAAAGAAGAGCTGGAAAACGCCCGCGTTGCCGGACAACTCGGCCTGGTAGCCGAAGTGCTCGACCGTGAGCAGGTGCAAACGCTCGAACCCGATCTGCAACCCGACGTGCGCGGCGGCGTCTGGTTCAAAGACGATGCCCACCTCTACCCCAACGCCCTGATGACCCAACTGCCCGCCCTGCTGGAAAAACGCGGGGTAAAGATCATCCGGAATGCCCAGGTTACCGGCTTCGAACGGCAAAACGGCAAAATCAACAGCGTGCATTACCAGGTAGCCGCCCCTTCGACGTCCAATCCGGCGCAATCCGCAATCCGTCCCGAGGTCTCGGGACAATCCGTAATCCACACTCCACAATCGCTAATCGTCCTGGCTGCCGGCTCCTGGTCGCCCCAACTGGCGCGCCTTGCCGGCGAATACCTGCCCCTGATGCCCGGCAAAGGTTACTCGATGACCCTGGACCATCCCGAGAAAAAACTGCGTTACCCCTGCATTTTGCTGGAAGCCAAAGTAGCCCTCACGCCCTGGCAGAACCGACTGCGCATTGGCAGCACCATGGAGATCGGCCCCATCGACGACCGTATCCTGTTTCCCCGCGTACAGGGCATCCTCGAAGCCGTGCCGCGTTTTTTGCCCGGCTACCTCGACGACCCGGCGTTCGGCGAGCTGGCCGACCTGGAGCGCCTGAAAACCCGCCTGCGGGAAAAAGTCTGGTTCGGCTTCCGCCCCGTATCCGCCGACGGGCTGCCTTACATCGGCTTTGCTAAAAGCAACAAAAACCTGGTGATCGCCACGGGGCACGCCATGCTCGGCCTGAGCATGGGCGCCGGCACGGGCAAACTGGTGGCGGAAATGGCGGGCGGGAGGAAGACGAGTATCGCGGTAGAAGCGTTTGATCCGGGAAGGTATTGATATACCTCGCGCCGCCAAGTTTTCAGCGTCAGTGTGTGATACGTTTACGAAACTTTGAAAGTTTCGTAAACGTAATTCTATCCCCAACCATGCTGAAAACTTGGCGGCACGAGGTGTAAATGGTTTTTAATATCCTTTTTTCATGCGTCATCTTTCCTTTTTTATTCTTCTCCTCCTCTCCTGCACCCCGCCCCGCATAACGCCCTTGCCGCGGAAAGGCCTGAGCCTCGCCGTCCTCGGCGTGGCGCAGGACGGCGGCTACCCGCATGCCGGCTGTCAGCGCAATTGTTGCCGGCTTGCCTGGAGTGGCCGGCAGCCGGAACGCTACCCGGCCTGCCTGGCCCTCGTGGATCACGATTCCCGGAAAGCCTGGATCTTCGAAGCCACGCCGGCCTACACGGCGCAATGGGAGCGCCTGATGGAGATGACCGGCTGGACAGATAAAAACGTGCCGGACGGCATTTTTCTCACGCATGCGCATATCGGCCACTATACCGGCCTCATGTACCTGGGCCGCGAGGCGCTGGGCGCTAAAGCCGTGCCGGTTTATGCCCTGCCGCGTATGAAAAATTATCTCGAAACCAACGGCCCCTGGAGCCAGTTGGCCGGTTTAAAAAATATTGAAATCCGCCGGCTGCTGCCCGATTCCGCCGCGGCGCCGGCGCCGGGTATCCGGGTGATCCCTTTCACGGTGCCGCATCGCGACGAATATTCCGAAACGGCGGGCTACCACGTCGAAGCCGGCGGGAAAAGGATATTGTTCATCCCCGACATTGACAAATGGGAAAAATGGGAACGGGATATTGTCGCGGAAATCCAACGTGCAGACCTGGCTTTTCTCGACGCCACTTTTTACAAAAACGGCGAACTGCAACGCGACATGCGCGAAATCCCCCACCCCTTTGTCGAAGAATCGATGCGCCTGTTCGAAAATTTACCCGCGGCAGAAAAAGCGAAAGTACATTTCATCCACTTTAACCACACCAATCCACTACTGTGGAATCCGGATGAAGTAAAAGCCGTGGAGACGCGCGGATTCCGGGTGGCCCGCCAAGGGGAGGTAATTCAGCTGTCCGCGCAGTAACTTTGTCTTTTACCTTTTGACTTTTACCTTTTGCTTTTCGCATGCTACCCGCACTGATACCCGTTTTGATCGCCGGCGCCGTGGCCTTCACGGTATTCTATATCAGAAACGCCCGCGCCCGTGCCCGGCAGAAAGAACTGGAACAACTGGCCCAACAACTGGGTATGTCATTCTCTGCCGCGGATACTTTTGGTTTGTTGCAGCAGTTAAAAAGTTTTGACCTTTTTCGTCGCGAACGCCGCTGGCTGGGACGGGCGGGCAAGATCAAAAATGTAATGCGCGGTTTGGTGGGCGATACGGAGGTGTTCCTGTTCGATTACACCTACGTGATCTATGCCAACAATTCAACCCGCCGGATCACGCAAACCGTTTTTTTTGCCAACAACAAGGAATGGTACCTGCCTGAATTCCGGCTGAAGCCGGAAGGCTGGTCGCAAAAACTTTTGTCCGTTTTTGATAAAAGCGACATCAATTTTCCGGAAAACCCTGATTTTTCAAAACGCTTCTGGCTTAGCGGCGAATTCGAGTCGCTGATCCGTAAAAAATTCAGCCCTGCCGTTCAGGATTTCCTCTGCGAAAATCCGCCCGCACACCTGGAAGGAAACAACTTTTACCTGCTGGCCCACAAGCCGCGCAAAGCGATGAACGCCGACGAAGCCGGGGCTTTTTTTCAGCACTGCTGCCGCATGGTAAAACTGTTTCAGCAGGAAGGAAAACTGGAACTGCTGAACCTCGCCGAACTGAAACCGGCGCCGGAAACGCCACTGGAAATGCCGCCCTTGCCGGTGAAAGAAGAACGGCGGGAGGGCGAATAATCCGGAAAAAGTTTTTTTCCCCGCCTGAATTGTGCGAACTTTGGCCCGCTTTTTGAGAAAGGTACTTTTATAATCCATTTTGCGTTGTAAAACGGCTTGAATTCATCCTATTGGCATCTTTTTTCATAATCCAAATCCAATTGTTATTCCCATGACTCAACGGTTACTACTCATACTAGTAAGCCTTTGGCCCTCCGCTTTTTCCGCGCTTTCCGCCCAGGTAGGATTTTCCCTGCCTTCCATGAATGACGTTGATCCGGGCGCCACAATCACGGTACCCGTGCGGGTTTCCAATTTCGACAGTATCGTCGCTACACAGTTCGTGGTTAAGTGGGACCCCGAAGTACTTTCCTTTATAAAGGTCATATTGTACAACCTGCCCGGCATGGATTACCTGGATTTCGGCCTGACCGAAGCCCAGGACAGCGGACTTGTTCGTTTTGCCTGGGAAGCGCCCTCGAGTTATTTCAACTCCGGCGTCACGGTAGCGGATGAGACCGCTATTTTTCGCATACAGTTTACCGTTACCGGACAGATAAACGAAAACAGTCCCCTGCTCGTCACGGAGAAACCCCCGACAGATTTTGAAGTGCTCAAAGTGGGCCACCCGGCACTGACGATCGATTCCTGCGAGATCACCAATGGTTTTGTAGCGGTTGGCTATACCGTTTCTGCCGGTGAGCCGGAATTTAACGCCTTGCCGGTAAGCATTCGCCCAAATCCCTTTTCGTCAGCTTCAACGGTTGTTTTTAACCTTGAAAATGACGAAATCGTGCATTTCCGGATCACCGATGCAGCCGGCAGATTGATCGAAGAAAAAAAAATGTCATTGCCTCCCGGTCAACATGGCATGGAAATTGTCTCTGACCAATTACAAGAAAATGGCATCTATTATTTAATCCTCCGCACGGCTACGCGTTCGTGCATCCGACCTTTGGTAAAGTTTTGACTAAAAATCTACATTTTTTCATCATCCCTTTTTCCGCGTTAAAGATGAGACCGATTCTTAGACACCTCTTCACGGCAGGCTTGTTATTGTTCGCCCTTTCCGCATTCGGGCAAGCGCTGAACACCACGTTCGCTCCTGCCACGGTGACCGCCGCCGTTGGCAGCACCGTTTCCCTGCAGTTGAAGGTGACGAACTTTACGAACATCACCTCGCTCCAGTTTCCCATCACCTACAACAGCGCGGTATTGCAGTTCACTTCGATCAGCAATGCCACCCTGCCGGGATTCACAGCGGCCAACTACAACGCCACCACCGGCAAGGTAACCGTATCCTGGTACCCGGACCTGGGGCAGTATCCGAACGGTTTCTCTGTACCGGACAACAGCACGATTTTTACCGTTAATTTCACCGTGCTGGCCAATGGCTCCACCCCGGTGAATATCGCCAATACGTCGCCCGGCATCGAGGTCACGCGCAATAACAACGTGATCCAGGTGAATTTCGCCTCCGGCGGCACCACCGTGACAGGCGGCTCCGGCGGCCCCGGCCCGCTCATGGGCTTTCACGTGCTGGCCAATACCATCCAGATACCGCAGGGCCAGACGGGCTGTATGCCCGTGACGGTGCACGACTTCGACAATATCGTGTCGGCGGCCTGGGCTATGCACTGGAACACCACCGTGCTGCAATACCAGAACACAGCGGCCTACAACCTGCCCGACCTTTCTGCTTCCAATTTCAACCCCTTTGGCTCCGGCACCCTTCTTATGAGCTGGTACGACCAGACCCTCAACGGCGTCAGCCGCCCCGATGGCGCCAAGATATACGAGGTTTGTTTCAAAGCCACCGGCCCCGTTGGCAGCACTTCCATGGTCACGATCGACGGCGTCGGATTCCCGCCCGGCGGCGGCGGCGCAGAGGTGATCAATGCTGCCAGCCAGGATGTATGGACAAATACTTCCGGCATTGCCGACACTATATTTGTCGTCACGGCGCCGCCGCCGCCCAATGCGGTCACCTTTACGGCGGATAAGGATACGGTCGTCGCCGACGGCACGACTTGCGTGGATGTGAAGGTCACGAATTTTACCGACGTTATCTCCATGCAGTTGGGGATCACCTACGACCCGGCAAAAGTCCAGTTCCAATCTCTTCAGTTCGGCGCCAACCCCTTGGGCCTGAGCAACGCCAACTTTAACCCGAATATCCCGGGCGAGATCAAATTTACCTGGTTCGATCCGAATGCCGTGGGTGTGGATTTACCCAATGTACCGGGCGGTACGACCATTTTTTCCGTGTGTTTTACCGCCGTGGGCGACACCGGCATGACCTCGCCGTTCACATTTACCGGCCTGCCGGGTTTCGCCATCGAGATCGTAAAAGAACCGGGCGGCGAAGTCATTCCGGCCCTGAACAACGGTAGCGTGTACATTACCGGCATTCAGGCGCCGAAAGTAGTGGTGGACAGCGTTACCAACATCGCCTGTACGGGCGCTTCCACTGGCGCTGTTTTTATTTCCACACAAAACGGCACCCCAACCAACTATTCCTGGTCGGGCGGCATGACAGGCAACCCCGACGACCTGACGGGTGTGCTGGCTGGCATCTATACAGTGACCGTTACCTTTGCCGGCGGCGCTACCGCCACGGCAACGGCCAATATCACACAGCCGAATACGCCACTCGCCCTTGCCTCGCCGAATGTTACCAACGTAAACTGTTTCGGCGGTCAGGACGGCGCCATTACGGTCGCCCCCTCCGGCGGCACCTCGCCATACAATAACTTTAAGTGGGCAGGCCCAAGTTTTTCCCAAACCACCACCACGCCCTCCATCACCGGCCTGAAAGCCGGCGTATACACCGTTACCGTTACCGACTCGAAAGGCTGCACCGTCACCAGCACGGCATCGGTGGCCCAGCCATCGGCAGACATCAGCGTTCCGGGCGGACAAATACAGGTTACCGATATTTCCTGTTTTGGCGGCAGCAATGGCGCCATCATGATCACCAATCCTACCGGCGGCACGCCGCCGTACGCCTCTTATTCGTGGACTGGCCCGAACGGTTTCACTGCCGGCACTAAAAGTATTTCCAATCTTGATGATGAAGGCAATTACAGCCTGAAGATCACCGACAGCAAAGGCTGTACGAAAACGGTCGGGCCATATACGGTAAACGCGCCCGACGAACCCTTGCAGGCTTCGCAAACAGGCACGGTAACGGATGTCACCTGTGCCGGCGCCAACAACGGGAAAGCTTCCGTTACGGTCACCGGTGGTACGCCGAACTACACTATCGTCTGGCGTTTGTCCAACAACCAGACCATCGCAAACGGACCGAACCCGAACAGCCTGGTGCCTGGAACCTACACCGTATCGGTAACGGACTCCAAGTCGTGCACCGCCACGGTGACCGGTATCGTGGTAGGCGGCCCGACAGACCCCATTGCTATCGGGAATCCGGCCCTGACGCACGTTCAATGCCCCGGCGACGACGACGGCTGCATCAGCCTCACGCCAAGCGGCGGCAACGGCGCGCCTTTCACTATTACCTGGACGAATACCACCCAAACCGGCCCGCAAATCTGTGGCCTGTCGGGTGGCTCCTACGTTCCGACGGTGAAAGATAAAAACGATTGCCCTTACACATTCGATGCTATCGTGGTAAATGAACCGAATCCGGTCGCTTTCCCCGATTCGAATATTATTGAACAAAACGGCGTAAATCTGGGCAGCATTTCCCTGGGGAACTTCACCGGGGGAACCGGCCCGTTCACGTATAACTGGTCCGGCCCGAACAATTTTACGTCCACTCAAAAAGACCTGACCGGTCTGGTTTCCGGGGTTTACAACCTGACCATTACGGATGCCAACGGTTGCACATATCTGGTCTCGGCCGAGGTGAAAAATACGAACGTACTGATCAACACGCCTGTAACCGTAACGCCAGCCTGCAACAACGATGGTTGTATCCACCTGGACATTCCGCAGGGCGCTCCCGGACCTTTTATCGTAAAGTGGTCGGGCGGCGAACAAGTGAGCACTGTTAATCAGATTTCGGTGTGCAACCTGGCTTCAGGCGCCTATTCAGTGACCATTTCGGATGCCGGCGGCAATACGCATACCATCTCGACCGTGGTCACGCAACTGCCGCAGGCGCTGGTGGGTTTCTCCATTACCGAACCTTTTGACGAGTCGAAAAACGGTAAAATTACGCTGACGCCGATTCCCCCGGGCACCGTGCTGGGCTATTCCTGGGCGCATGACCCCACCCTGCTGTCCAACGTCCTGACCGGACTCGATTCCGGTACTTATGTGGTCACGGTGACCAATCCGATATCCGGCTGCACCAATGTGTACACTTTCGATCTGGAACGCACCTATTCGCCGCTCGTTGCTTCCACCCAGGCGACGGGTTCGAATTGCCTCAATACGACCGAAGGCTCTGTTGTATTAAACGTTCAGGGCGGAAACGATCCGTACACCTACCAATGGACGGGGCCGAACGGCTTTACTGCCACCACGAAAAATATTTCAAATCTCTTGCCGGGCACTTATACGTACGTGCTTACCGACTACAACGGTACCACGGTTACCGGCTCTGTCAATGTCACTTCGCAATCCAATCTGCAGGTGACCAACGTCAACGAATTATCCGATTACAGCGGTTTCCAGGTGAGTAGTACGGCTGCCTGCGACGGCGAAGCCTCGGTGGTCTTCACCGGCGCCAGCGGCAACGTGCAGATTCAATGGAGTAACGGCGTCACGGGCGCCAATAACCTGACCTTGTGCGGCGGCGCCTATTCCGTCACGGTTACCGACAACCTGGGCTGTACTTCCGTTTGGTCCGATTCGCTCACGGTGCCGCCTACAGTAGTATCGGTGTTCACGGTTCTTACCAACTTCAATGGCTACGGCGTACCCTGCAATGGCGACTGTGTGGGTAAAGCCCGCGTGACGGTAGCCGGCGGTATTCCGCCCTATGCGGTGCGCTGGCCCAGCGGTCAGATCGACCAGATCACGACAGCCAACGGTTTTTCGCAGGCAGAACAACTCTGCGGCGGCGATTACACGGTGACCATTACCGATTTTTATTCCTCCAGCAACGGCCTGAGCTATACGTTTAGCGGCACCGTGTCGGAACCCGATCCGCTGGTGATCGAATTTGAAGATATTACGCCGCAAACGCTGACCTCCTGCGACGGCCAGATCATTGCTTCTGCCCCGGCCGCAGCGGGCGACGTCACCTTCACCTGGTCGAACAAAAACAACGGCGCAAACGGCGACGGCGAGCGGGTGGAAGACCTCTGTGCCGGCCATTTCGTCGAATTCATCGCGATAGACGAACTGGGCTGTATCTCCACCGCCGTACACCAGGTGCCGTATCCGAACTGCCTCGACGTGCGTCCGATCATCACGCCCGGCCAGCAGGACGGCCTGAACGACTACACGCTGATCACCTGTATCGAAGACTTTCCGGAAAACACTTTCGAATTGTTCAACCGCTGGGGACAGCTGGTCTTCCAGTTGCGCGGATACAAAAACGAGCCGACGCTCGATAACTTCCGGGGCGTAGGCAACGTCGGCGTCACCGATGGCCGCGACCTGCCTGAAGGCGCTTATTTCTTTGTTCTCAAATATGTGGACGACCAGGGTAACAACCAAACCGTGAAAGGCTATATCAATGTCCTGCGGTAAACTTTGATGCGTCAGGTTTCCGAAAATCGAAAAACTTCGGAAATCTGACGCATTATAAAACTGGCAAACAATTTGTAATGTATTAATTGCTTGTTGTCAATGCGAAACCGACGTTTACGAAACATTAAAAGTTTCGCAAACGGACAAGCGGCACACCATTTCAAAATCTTCCCATCCATCGATTATTATGAAAAAGATATTCTTTACCCTTATATCCGCTTTGTTTTTTCTATCCGCCGCCACTGGCCAGGAACAAGCCGTTTACCACCACTACCAGGTGTTTCCCACCCTGATCAACCCCGGCAGCGCCGGCTTCGACAACCACTACTCCTTCCTGCTCAATGCGCGCAGCAGCTGGACCGGGTTCCCCGGCTCTCCCACCACGTACACGTTTATGTACACCGGGCCGGTCGGCGATAAACTGGGCCTGGGCGGCAGTATTTTTTCCGAAAAAGTGGGCGCCCAGACGGTGACGCGTCTGCAAGGCATTTATTCCTTCCGTTTTCAGCTGCAAAAAGCGCGGATCGGCCTGGGCTTGACTACCGAATTCCTGCGGCGCCGGGTGGATAGCGATATCCTGTCAAACCCGCTGGTGCAACCTACCGATGAAGTGCTGGAAGGCTGGGTCGATGGCCAGCGAATCTTTACCTCCTCTTTCGGCGCGCATTTCCTGTACGACGAGCGGGTGTTTGCCCACCTGGTGCTGCCCAGCGCAATCCGTGCACGATTGGATGAAATTCCCGTGGATGAGGAAGAAACCAGCGGTTCCGGCATTCAGTACTACATTTTCCAGCTCGGCGCCATGCTCGACGTGCCAAGCCAGAATTTCAAACTGGTGCCCTCGCTTACCATCCGCAACCTGCGCGACGTGCCCTTTCAAGTCGACCTGAACCTCCAGGGCCGTTTCCTGGAAGATAAACTCATTGCCGGTCTTACCTACCGGCCCAGCACCGGTGGCTCGATGGCCTTTATGATTGGCTCGCACTACAAACAATTCAACGTATTCTATACTTACGACGTGTCCTTTGGTCCCTTCCAGCAATACAATGGCGGCTCGCACGAATTCAGCGTTGCCTACGCCTTTGAACGCAAAAAACCGCGTATCCCGCTGGAAAACACCGATTTGTATCAGCCGAACTAATACTTCTGCTGTCAAAAGATAGATGTCTTTAACAATTGGTTTTTGGGATGGCCTCTCTGCGAAAAGTCGCTGAGGGGCTTTTTTAGTTGGGGTTTTGCAAAAAAGGAAAACATGAATTGGCGCGTAAAATATTATTTTGGGTTCGTCGCGGCTTTAGACCTTCCAAGTTTTTAAAACTTGGAAAGTCTGCACGATAACGAATAATATTTCTCTGGCTTTCAGCAGTCACCTTGGGCAATGACTTTTTACACAACCCTCACCGCCAACTGCTCCACTATTTTCTCCGCCAGCCCAAAACTGGTGCTTTGCGACACCTGGGCGTGCCGCATTTCGCCATTGATCTCGCAGGCCGCGAATACATGAAAATTGCCGGCGTTATCGCGGGTGGCGTGAACGCCGAGGGGGAGTTGGCAGCCGCCATCCATAAGTTGAAGTACCCGCCGCTCGACATTGGTAACAGCCGATATTTCCGGATGATGGATCTGTTTCAGGATACGCCGGGTGGGGAGATCGTCGCGGTGGGCCTGCCAGGCCAATACGCCCTGCGCCGGGGCAGGCACGAATTCGCGCGGATTCAGTTCCACGATTTCCAGTCCGTTCAGGTCAAGACCCAGGCGACCTACGCCGGCAGCAGCGAGGAAAATAGCGTCGTACTCACCGCGACGGAGTTTTTCCAGGCGGGTAGGCACGTTGCCGCGCAGGTCTTTCAATTCCACGTCGGGACGGAAATGCCGCATTTGCGCCTTGCGTCGCGCCGCCGACGTACCTACTGTTGCGCCGGGTTTTAGTTTAAAAATCTGCCCCGGCGTTGTGGCATCCGGGCGCATGATCAGCAAATCGGCCGGATTGTCGCGATACGACACGGCGGTGATGGCCAGCCCTTCCGGCTGATGGGTCGGCAGGTCTTTCATGGAGTGTACCGCCAGGTCAATCTCGCCCCGCAGGAGCGCATCTTCGATTTCTTTGGTGAAAAAACCCTTGCCCTCCATTTTGTCGAAGCTCAGGTGTTGCACCACGTCGCCTTTGGTTTTGATAATAACGAGCTCGCTCTCCACGCCGATGCGGCGCAGTTCGGCCTGGGTAAATTCGGCCTGCCAAAGGGCCAGTTTGCTGCCTCGGGTACCTATTCGCATAGTAACGCCGTCTGTTAGACGGCGTAATTCTCATAATAGCGCCGTCTGTTAGACGGCGTAAATGTAAGCGTAATAAAAATTATATTTTTCCGCCGTCTGACAGACAGCGTTACTGTGAGAATTCCGCCGTCTGACAGACGGCGTTACTGTGAGAATTCCGCCGTCTGACAGACGGCGTTACTCCACCTTCACCACACTCCGCTCCAGCACCTCTTCATAATACGCTTCGTAATGCGGCAGGATGTTGTGCAAGTCAAACCGTTTGGCCTGTTTAAGCGCATTTTGGCGGAATTGCCGGAGCATGTCTTCGTTTTGCAGGAGCAGAATAGCGTGACCGGCCATTTCGTCCGTTTGGCCGGGGTTGCTGAGAAAGCCGGTAACGCCGTGGATGTTCACCTCGGGCAGGCCGCCGCTGTTGGAAGAAATGACCGGCACTTCGCAGGCCATGGCCTCGAGCGCGGCAAGACCGAAACTTTCGCTTTCGGAGGGGATAACGAACAGGTCGCAGATGGCCAGCAGTTCTTCAATGGGATCCTGTTTACCGAGAAAACGGACATCGTCGCAAATGCCGAGTTGGCGGCTCAGGCGTTCGGCGTTTTGCCTTTCGGGGCCGTCGCCGATCATCAGCAGTTTGGAAGGCACCTGATCGTGTACTTTTTTGAAAATATGGATCACGTCTTCTACCCGTTTTACCTTACGAAAATTGGAAGTGTGCGCCAGAATGCGCTCTCCATCGGGGGCGATGATCTTTTTAAAATGGTCTTTGTCGACTTTTCTAAAGCGTTCAAAATCAATAAAGTTATAAATCACCCGGATGTCGCGCTCGATATTGAACAGGCGCTTGGTGTCGTCCTTCAGGCTTTGCGATACGGCCGTTACGCCGTCGCTTTTATTGATGCTGAACTCTACCACCGGCGCGAAAGCGCGGTTGGTGCCCACCAGCGTGATGTCGGTACCGTGAAGCGTGGTCACCACAGGTACGTAGCGGCCCTGGGTGAGCAGGATCTTTTTGGCCATGTAGGCCACGGCTGCGTGCGGGATGGCGTAGTGTACGTGCAGCAGGTCGAGGTTCTGGTATTGCACCACATCCACGATGGTAGAAGTGAGCGCCGTGTCGTAAGGCGGGTATTCGAACAAAGGATAATCTTCGTTATCCACCTCGTGGTAAAACACGTTTTCGTGGAAATGCGCCAGCCGCACGGGACGGCGATAGGTGATAAAATGCACTTCGTGGCCTTTACGGGCCAGTCCGAGCCCCAGTTCGGTGGCTACCACACCGGAGCCGCCGTAGGTCGGGTAACAAACGATGCCGATTTTCATGGAACTTGTCCTGCTGTTTATATTCTGGGATGAATAAACAACAAAAATCGGGAAATGGTCGGGAATTCCGACGAAATTCACGCAGCGGGGGTAGATTTCAATGTTTCTTCTCCCCCTTAAAATTCTTCTCCCCTGCCTCCACCGCCAGTTCCAGATGATTCTCCGCCGGCGGAATGGGGCAATTATACCCGTCGCTGTACGCGCACCAGGGGTTGTAGCATTTGTTAAAATCGAGGATCAGCGTGTTGCCGGCTGAAATGTCGGCGCGGCTCAGGTCGAAATAGCGTCCGCCGCCGTAGCTGCTGTCGCCGTTGGTGTGGTCTTTAAAGGGCAGGAACAGGTGGTCCTTGTAGGCTTCCTGTTGGATGAGGGTGAGGTTTTGGTACACCGACAATTGTTGGGGTTTGCCGGCTATGTCGAAGTGTAAAACGCCGTATTTCTGGTAGCGGCGGGTGAGCCCGCTGTAAGTGGGGAGGTCGAAAGGTGGTGCATCGGGCGTGCGTTCGAAGCGGGTGACGACGCGCCAGGCCGGGTCGGCGGGGAAAAAATCCAGAAAGGCCGTGTCAATCGCTTTCAGGGGCGAACGCGGTTCGGTGAGGAATTCCTGTTTGTAGTGTTCGCGGTGGCGGGCGATTTCGGCGCTGAAAGCAGTGTCATTAGTCTGGGCGTGGAGCCAGATGTGAGCGATCAACCCGGTCAGAGAGAGTATGTTGCGGATCATGATGTTTTTTGAATTATGGACAGGATCGACAGGATTTGCAAGATTGTTGTTTCGATGTAAAAATTCTGTCGATCCTGTCTGAAAATTACTCCCGGCGAATCGCCGCCACGGAGTCTAGTTTCGCGGCTTTCATGGCCGGTCAGGCGCCAAAAATAATGCCCACCAGCACGGCTATGACGGAAATCGTGAAAAAAGTATTCCTGGTATAAGCGGCGTCGAAGGGCCTTACAGCAGTTTCTCCAGGTAATGCTCCTGGATGCCGAACCCCGCCTTCAAAGCGGCCACTTTTTCCAGTGCTGCCCGTCTACCGTCCACCGTCCACCGTCTACCATTTATCGCCGTGATCATCACATTTTTGGCGGTGTGTTCGGTGGAAATAAATTCAAACACGTTGGTTTTGTATCCGTTGGCTTCGAGCAGCAGGGCGCGGATACCATCGGTCACGATCTCGGCTTGTCGTTCTTCGAGGATGCCGTGGCGCAGGATGGGCTCCAGTTCGTTGTGGGTTTCCATATCGCGGCGGATCTGTTTGTGGCAGCAGGGCGCCACGATCACGATGCCCGCCCGGGCATGGATGCCCTTGGCCAGGGCCAGGTCGGTGGCTGTATCACAGGCATGAAGCGCGATAAGCAAATCGAGGCGTTCGGGTTGGAAGTCGTTGATATCGTTGGCAATAAAATGCAGACCGGCGAAGCCAGCTTTTTGAGCCGTTTTATTGCAGAAGTCCACCAGGTTCTGCCGCAGTTCGATGCCAGTGATGTGCGGATTGAGCCCCATTTGCCGGCTCAGAAAATCGTAGAGGGCGAAGGTCAGGTAACCTTTGCCGCTGCCCATGTCGGCGATTTGCGCGTCGGGCGGCAGCGGATGCTCGTGGAGCAGGCCTTCGATGATCTCCAGAAATTTGTTGATCTGTTTCCATTTGTCCTGGGCGGCATGAAGCACTTCGCCTTTGGCATTGGTAATACCCAGCTCGTGCAGCCAAGGCGCCGCGGGATCGAGCAGGCGCTGTTTTTCGCGGTTGTGGCGGGTATCGGCAGGCGCCGTTTGTGCGGGTTTTTTCAGGGAAATGGCAGCCAGGCCGTTTTTCCCGAAGGAGATGGAAATATCCTGTTCTGTGGTGAACAGGTCAGCGTTGAGGAACACCGTGCCGAGCAGTTGTTCCAGTTGCCTGGCAGCCTCCGGCGCGGTGAAATTTTTCACCTCGTCGCGGGTTTTATAGCGGAAAGTAAAAGCAATATGCGGCCCTTTTTTCAGATCTACTGGTCGCTGGTAAATGTTTTTCAAACCCTCCGGGGCGGCGGGGGTGGGTTTGCTTAGCGTGCATTTGAGGAAATGCCCGGCAGCATAAGCTGTCTTAAAATTGTCCAGAAAACGTTGAGTATTCGGCTCCAAACCTTAGAAATGACGCAATGACCAAAATGACGCAATGACGAAAATGACGCATCACAACCTCGCGCTTCGCCCTTGTTTGGCTGCGCGGCGCCGCAGTTCATCTTCGATGGTGCGCAAGGTGTATTCCAGTTCGCCGCGACTTTCGAATTTGATTTTCAGCACCCACACCCCGGCGAGAAATCCCAGCAGCGACAATCCCATAACGCCGAAAGCCAATCGGGCCAGTATACCTTCGCCTGCCCAGGCAGCCAACCCGCCCAACAACAGCCAGCCTCCGGCGGTGGCGCCGAGCAGCAGATTGAATCGCCGCCAGCGATCGAAGCGGGCCAGGCGCCATTGCATCCGGTCGCGCAGTTCAACGAGGTGTTCCACACCGAAGTCCTCCGGACCCAACTCGGCCAACAGGTGGAAATCGTCGTTGGCTTCGCGTTCCAGGCGTTCGAGGGAAGATTCGTCAGATTTGCGGAACCACATGACTGGCGTAAAAGTTTTTTTCCTGTAAACGTATAAATGGTCTGAAAGGTTGGTACGCAGGAATGTTAATCCGGGTTGCGTTCGCGATATTATTTTGATTTTGCAAAATAAATATGTTTTCTGATGAAAATTGAATCTGGAGGTCTTTTTTGAATAAAAAGTCGGATTCCCGCCATCGGAGGCTTATTTTTTTCCTAAAAAAACGGATGTTTGCCCTTTGTGTGCCGGTTTCACCGGCACAGGTCTTTCCTGTAAAGCATAAAAAATGAAATTCCATCGCCTTGTCCTGTTCCTGGCTTTGAACAGCCTGCTGCCGGTGCTGTCCGCACAAACGGCCCTGAAAACACCCGACGAATTCTTGCCCCACAAACTGGGCGAGCAATTTACGCCGCACCATTTGCTGACCGATTATTTCGAATATCTGGCCGCCAACGCCCCCGCGACCATGAGGCTGGAGCGTTACGGCGCCACCAACGAAGCCCGGCCGCTGCAGGTGGCTTACTTTTCAGCGCCGGAGAATATAGCCCGGCTGGAACAGATCAGGCAAAACAACCTGCGCCTTGCAGGGATGAACGGCGGCGCTCCCGATTTGACCAATCCCATCGCCATAGTATGGCTCAGCATGAGCGTGCATGGCAACGAACCCTCCGGCTCGGAGTGCAGCATGTTACTGGCCTGGCAACTGGCGACCCAAAACGATCCCGAGGTGCAAAGCTGGCTGAAAAATACCCTTGTCATCCTCGATCCTTCGCTCAACCCCGACGGTTACGACCGCTATACCCACTGGAACCGGAGCGTCAGCAACCGCATCGTGTCGCCCCGCCCCGAAGTGCGCGAACACCGCGAACCCTGGCCCGGCGGACGCGCCAACCACTATTACTTCGACCTGAACCGCGACTGGGCCTGGGCTACCCAGCTGGAAAGCCGCCAACGCATCGAGCTATACCACCGCTGGTTGCCGCATGTGCACGCCGACCTCCACGAACAGTATATCGACAATCCCTACTACTTCGCGCCCGCCGCCGAGCCGATGCACGATTACATCACACCCTGGCAACGCGACTTTCAAACCCAGATCGGCCAGAATCACGCCCGTTATTTCGACCAGTACGGCTGGCTGTATTTCACCAAGGAAGTGTTCGATCTGTTCTATCCTTCTTACGGCGACACCTACCCGATGTTCAACGGCGCTATTGGTATGACCTACGAGCAGGCTGGCAATTCCAGCGCCGGCCGGGCAATTATTACCGGCAGCGGCGATACGCTGACCCTGCGCGACCGCATCCGGCACCACCTCACCACAAGCCGCTCCACCATCGAGATCAGCAGTAAAAACGCCCAAAAAGTGGTGGATAACTTCCGCAACTACTACAGCCGCAGTGTTGATCGACCACAGGGCGCCTACCTTGCCTTCCTGATCCGCGCTGACAACGATCCGAATAAACTCAACGACCTGTGCCAACTACTCGACCGGCACCACGTAAAATACGGCAGCGCCGGCGCCACGCAGACCGGACTGAAAGCCTTCGATTATCGCTCGGGCAAGGACGTCAGCGTCGACGTTCAACCCAACGACCTGGTGATCAGCGCCTATCAACCACACTCCGTGATGGCGCAGGTGCTGTTCGAACCCGAACACCGCCTGAGCGATTCGCTGACCTACGACATCACTGCCTGGTCGCTGCCTTATGCATACGGGCTGGAGGCTTATGCCCTGAAACAACGGCTGGAGCCCAAACGCCCCTTCACGCCCTATAAAGCGCCCGAGGTGATGCTTGCCGCTTCGCCGTACGCCTGGTGCGTACACCGGCGCTCGCTGGCCGAAGCCCGTTTTTTAGGGGAACTGCTCGAAAAAGACGTGAAAGTCCGTTATGCCATGAAACCATTTGATCTGGCCGACCAACACTTTGAAGCGGGGGCACTGGTGATCACCCGCGCCGACAACCACCCGATCGACGGCGATCTGGACAGACTGGTCAAAGCCGCCGCGGCGCGCGCCAACGTACCCCTGCATGCTATTTTTACCGGCTGGGCCGGCAAAGGGCGCGACCTGGGTTCGGAAAACTTCGCCCCGCTTCGCAAACCGGAAATAGCCCTCGTTTACGGCGACGACGTGGATGACAACTCCTTCGGCCATACCTGGTATTTCTTCGAACAGGAACTGCAGTATCCCGTGAACCCGGTTTCACTCGACCGCTTGCAACGGATAAAACTGACGGATTATACCACATTGATCTTCCCACACGGTAATTACAATCTCCCCGACAACGTACTCAAATCGATACAGGAATGGGTGCGTCAGGGCGGGCGGCTGATCGCCTTCGATGGCGGAGTAAAAGCCTTTGCCGACAAAGACGGGTTCGATCTGAAGAGCAAAGCCGAGTCTAAGAAGGACACCGCTGCCGCCAGTCCGAAACCCTATCAGTCGCGCGAACGGGATGCCATTAGCGACCAGGTGCCCGGCGCCATCGTCAGCACCCGCGTCGACGATACCAACCCGCTTGCTTTCGGAATGGCGGGATATTACTTCTCCCTTAAAACAACCGCAAACCTCTTTGAAATGCCGGCCAACGCCGCCACCGCCATCTGGCTCGACGACGATTACCGCTCCATCGGTTTTATCGGCAGCCGGCTGAAGCCCAAACTGAAAAAAACGCCCGTTGCCACCGTGCAGAAAATGGGTGGCGGCGAGGTGGTGTACCTGGTAGACAATCCGTTGTTCCGCTGTTTTTGGGAACAGGGAAAAGTATTGTTTGCAAACGCCTTATTTTTTTGATTATGAATATATAGTTCCGGGTTAGTGCAGTTGATCTACGGTAAATAATTTCCGCCATGAAACGAAATCTCCACCTTACCGTTCCCTCGCCACCGGCCTGGATACAAGCCGTCATGGCCGATTTTGACGCTTTTTTACAGGACCACGCCGACTGCGAACGCAAGGCCAGCGGTTTTGCCATGAGCATGGTGGCCAAATATCCCGACCGCACCGCCATCATTCCCGGACTGATCGAAACAGCGCTCGAGGAGATGGAGCATTTCAAACTGGTGTACGAGATCATGGCCAGCCGGGGCCTTCAACTGGCGCATGTGATTCCGAAAGACACGTATATCGAAAACCTGATGAAGCT
>JAKLJF010000020.1:17936-18267 GCA_023151335.1 Thermoanaerobaculia bacterium
TTTTCTCGACCGGTTATGCATCGGCTCCGTGGTCGAATCGCGCGGCGCCGAACGTTTCCAACTCGTGGAAGAAGCGTTGGATGACGACGAACTGAAACGTTTTTATAAAATGCTCTGGACCTCCGAAGCCAAACACGGCAATATTTACGTCGACATGGCCCTGCACTATTTCCCGGAGCAGGAAGTGTACGAACGTTTGCATTGGTTCAACGAACGGGAAGGAGAGATTTTATCAAGGCTGGAAATCCGGCCTGCCCTGCATTGACGATGGACGGTAGACGGTAGACGGTGGACGATGGACGATGGACGGTAGACGGTAAACAGGCCTCCA
>JAKLJF010000210.1:0-7761 GCA_023151335.1 Thermoanaerobaculia bacterium
GGCGAGGTTGGGGATTTGCGCGACGTATAACCAGACGTTTTTGGGCAAAACGCAGGCCAGCCCTGCCAGAATCTCTTCCGGTTTCCAGCCCAGGCGTTGAAAGTTCACGATATCCGACTGCAAAAAGACGGCGCAACCGTAGGTAAAGGTGGGCCGAACCCGGGCCGAAAACGCGACGTCGGCGTATTGCTCTACCGGTATGCCGAAGCCTTCGGCCGTGCTTTGCAGGAAATAACCGTTTCCCGCCGAGCACTGCGTGTTGAGTTCAAAGTTTTTGACCCGGCCGTCTTTCAGGGTGATGATCTTGATGTCCTGCCCGCCAATGTCGCAGATGATATCCACATCCTTGTAATAGTGCAGGGCGGAGTTGGTATGGGGCACCGTTTCCACCACGGCGCCGTCGGCGTTCAGCACGTCGTGGAGCACGTCTTTGGCATAGCCCGTGGTGATGAGTTCGGAAGTGTGGATGCCGAGTTTTTGCAGGCTGTTGATATCCGTTTCCGCAAAAACGCCGCATTTGCCGGCCACGTGGTGCAGTTTGATCCCGTCGTATTGTTGCCGGCTCAGCTCCGCGGGCGACAAGCCCAGTTTGGCATTTATTTTATCGATCACGGCGCCGGTTCCGCCCGCGCATTTGTCGTTCATGCTCGGGATTTTCTGCTTTTTGCCGGTGCCGGGAATTTCTTTAAAAACGATGATCTTGGAATCCTGCCCGCCCAGGTCGATGATCGAACCGACCCCGGGATACAGCTTTTCGGCGGCCAGGCAAACGGCCGTTACCTCCTGGGCGAATTTGGCGCCCACCAGGTCGTGAATACTCATGGAACCGCTGCCCGTCATAAAAAGCCGCATCTGGCTGACCGGAACATCCGGAAAACCCGTTTCAATCCGTTTGAGAAAAGCGTGTACTTCTTCGGGTTGGCGGGTTTCATGCCGGCGGTAGTCTTTCCACACGATCTCGCCGCTCGCAGCGTCCCGCACCACGGCTTTTACCGTGGTAGACCCCACGTCCATTCCTATGTATATTCGGGCATCGTTCATGGTATTATTGTTTATGAGCGTTTATGCGGGTTTGAAAACCTTGCTGGGGGTTCGCCTAAAAGCAGGCACGCGTCTGGCTTTTTTCACGGGACTTAGGGGTTATGTCAAAAGTCGAAACGCTGATATTTCTTGATCACCTGGCAAAATATTATTCGATTCTTTTGCAGACTTTCCAGGTTTTTAAAACCTGGAAAGTTTAAACCCGCAAGTCAATCAAAACAATATTTCGCTCAATAATTCAGACATCTTGATGCCCGGACTTCCGGCACAACCCCAACAGGGTACCCAATCAACCAATCAACCAGTCAACCAATGAACCAATCAACCCCTCTTCACCAGATCCCCCACGTGATAAATAAAGTGGGCGGCCATACTCACCACGCCGGGGCGGCGGGGTACGACATAAGTCGCCTTCTTCAGTTCGGGATGCCGGTCCACGTAGGCGCGCAATTCCTCCATACTGATCCCTGCGGCCACCCGCGCATCGGCCACTTCCCTTTTGGCTTTTATCATGGCATCAGACAACGACATCAGCACGCGGCTTTGGGCATTCGTCTCGCCCTCCGCGGCTGTTTCAAGCGGCAGGAAGATCATATCCCGGTTCAGTTCCATCACAGCCGACTGTACGCCGTCGGATTGCGTGCTGGGCATGCAGCCGAACGGCTTCAAACTCAGCACCATGTGCGCCAGGTGGTGCTCGTGGTAGTAGCGGTTTTTGGCAATCTCCATATATCCTTCCCCGCCCTCAATGTTGATGTTGTAATATTTACCGGCCAGTTCCTGCAGGATGCGTTGTTCGATCAGCATGTGGTGGTCGGCGCCCAGCGCGTCCTGAAGGCGGGCGTATGCCCGGCGGAATAATTTATAACCCAGCCACAGCACCAGGTATTTCTGCTGATATTTGGCGTAGTTGCCGATCCGTTTGCCGATATTCCACCAATGTTTGACCTGGTCGTTGAGGATCATTTCGCGGCGGTTGCTATGGCGCAGCATACCCTTGGAAAGCAAAAACTGGATCAGGGAGGCCACGGGTTCTACCAAGACTACGGCGCCCTCGCTTTCCAGATAGCGGAACATATTGAAATTGCCCGCCTCACCGTGGTCATGGCCCAAAACTCGCCGGTGATCTTGACCACGGCTTTCGACCGGAAACGGTCGACCTCTATTTCCCCGAACATTTTCCCGACCTCGCGAAGCGCATGGGTGTAATAGGAGCTGTATAGCTGGTCGAGAAAACGATAGATAAAAACGGCCGGTTGCTCGAACCGGAGCGCCCTGAAAAAAGTGCTCCAACGGTCGCCCAGCCGTATCTTTTTCTTATTTTTCAGCTTGTCATACAAATAGTCCAGCGCTTTTTGGCGCACCGCGTCCGTTTGTCCTTTCAGCACCTCGTAGGGCCGGGTGGCGTACGCCAGTTCGTTGATCACATCGGCCAGGTTCAGGGCGTTGACCACGGCGAGGAAAAACTCGGGAGTCACTTCCAGACCGTTGCTTTGGGAAGGCTGGTTCAGGCCGCCTTCATTTTGAAAAACAAGTATCCGGAATCCGTCGAAACCACAGTCCTTGAGCGCCGTACGGTATTCCGTTTCCACCATGCCGAAGCGGCAGGGCGCATTACAACCCGCTACGAAAAACACGTATTTTTCAATGATGTCCGCTTTGCTCATTCCCGAATTTTCCAACTCCCTCAAATAGTTGATCAGGCGGCCCACCATAAAATAGGAGGGGTTGCACAGCCCGTTGTTGCCGTATTCCCTGCCGCTATGAAAGTCCTCCAGCGCAGTAGGCGTCAGCTTTTGGGCTTTTACGCCCAAATTCTGCAGGGTGGCTTCCACCAGGTAATCATGCGTCGGCGACAAGCCGCCGACCAGTACCGTGGTGGTTGGGCGCTCTTCGGCCACAAACAGCCGTTCGCGGTGTATCCGGAATTGTTCTTCGACGGGGCGAAGCGGAATGGCCCCTCTTTTTTCCGCTCCCAAACTTATTGGCTTGTCTATGGAATGTATGGCCATATTTACGCTGATAAAACAAAATTGTGCCTTGAGGCGACAAATCAATATTTTACACCGGGAAACACTAACAGGGAAATTGTCGCTTTTGAGCTTAATTTGCATGCGTACCGTCTAATTAATGAATGATGCAAATCAGCAGCAGCTGTGATGCTACATGAGCCGGCATGGGAAAGCGGACAGGTTTTCGTAAAATTTTGTTTAACATCCTTCCAATGTAAATATTTTTTGTTTTAAATTTGCACAACCGCACACTCATCAGTTAAAGCAACCGACCACATGGGCCTCACCCTCCATTACTCCGCCCGCCTGCGCCGCCCCGACCTGCTCCCGGCGCTGAATGAGGAAATAGCCGACATCTGCCAATCCCTGAACTGGCCATGCCAGATTTGCGATGATGTGTTTGAGGTGGAGGCGCAATACGTGCCGGACGAACCGGGTGAGGGGCCGGTTAAAGCGGTGCGGCTGCAGGGGATCTATTTCACCCCACCCGAATGCGAGACCTTCTCCCTGACTTTCACTCCCGCCGGACGGCTAAGCAGCGCCATAAACCTCATGGCCGCCGATCTTTAGTCCGATCCGGAATGGGTGTACCAGGTGCATGTCAAAACCCAGTTTGCCGGGCCGGACGTGCATATCGCCCTGGTAAAACTGCTCAAATACCTGGAGAAAAAATACCTCGACGCCGTGGAGGTAACCGATGAAGGCGACTACTGGGAAACGGAAGACCGCGCCCGGCTGGAGAAAAACTTCGATACGCTCACGCATTTTATCAAGGTGGTGGGCGACGCGCTGGAGAACTACCAGGGGCCCATGCCGGAGGACGGCAGCCCCCGGTCGCTGGCGGATTTGATCGAAAAGATATTAAGGGAGAAGTTGGGGAAAGGGGGAAATGATTAAATAACTAGGAAAATATAATTTTTGTTTCAATTTCGGAATATTTGTCATAAATTTGTACAATTATTCCGATTTTATGTACAAACGTTCGACATTTGATCCGCTCGAAGCGCATCTCACTAAAAAGCAGGTAACCGTAATCACCGGCATGAGGCGGGTAGGCAAAACTACTGCAATCCGGTATTTGCTGGATAAAGTTGAACATTCAAACAAGTTGTACCTCGATCTGGAAAGGATCGAGTACAGGCATCTTTTCAACCAGCCGTCTTATGCCGACATTGAACGGGGCTTGGTACAGCTGGGAATAGATTTATCGTTGCCGGCAGTTATTGCTTTGGACGAAATTCAATTGGCAAAAAACATCCCGAGCGTTATTAAGAGTTTGTACGATACATACGACGTCAAATTCATCGTGTCGGGCTCCAGCTCGTTCTACATTAAGAACCATTTTTCGGAAAGCCTGGCCGGACGAAAGAAAATTTTCGAAATGTGGCCTTTGGATTTTCGGGAGTTTCTTGTGTTTAAAGAGGCTTGGAAACCTCAGATTGAATTGGAACAGGGAAAACCGTTTTTACGCGCCTTTTATGACTTGTATAGCCCGCTGTATGAGGAATATATCCAATTTGGAGGTTTTCCGGAAGTGGCACTTGCCGACAGCGTTCATGATCGGGAAGATTTACTTTCTGACATTATCAATTCCTATATCGAATTGGATATCAAACTTTTGTCTGACTTTGAAATGACGGATTCGCTTTACAAACTCATGTTGCTTTTAGCAGGCAGAGCGGGCAGTAAAATAGACTACAGTAAGTTGGCTGGTATCCTTGGTATCAACCGTCATAAAGTAAAAGATTATCTTTCTCTTCTGGAATTCACCTACTTCATCAGGTTGGTAAGGCCCCTCGCCAAAGGCATCGACAAAGAGTTGATCAGCCAGCCCAAGATTTACTTTTCTGATACCGGTGTTTTAAATAAACTGCAAAAAGGGCTTTCCAGCGGCCATATTTTTGAAAACGCCATTGCCAACCAGCTTGCTTATACCGGTCAGTTGAACTATTTTGAAAAGTCGAAAAGCATGGAGATTGATTTCATCTTAAACGAAAGTGTAGCCTACGAAGTGAAGGAAACTCCAACGCTGCAACACCTGAATGTTTTGAAATACAATACCAACACGATTGGAATACCGGAATATCATCTGATCGGGCGTTACCCTGGCGGCGCAGGCTTCAATGGATTTATTTGGGGAGGGAATATTTTTTAAACCCCACACTTTGTTTTAAATTTGCCCATCAAATCAAGCGTCCGCCCCTTCGGCAAAATCCGCAATCCGCAATCCGCAATCCAACATGCCCTCGTTCGCCCATCTCCACTGCCACACCCAGTACTCCCTGCTCGACGGCGCGGCGCCCATCCCCGCGCTCTTTAAAAAAGCCGCCGCCGACGGCATGAAAGCCCTGGCCATCACCGACCACGGCAACATGTTCGGCGTGTTCCAGTTCGTGGCAGAGGCGGCCAAACACGAGGGCGTGAAACCGATCGTGGGTTGCGAGTTTTACGTGGTGGCCGACCGGCACCGCCGCACCTTTACCAAAGAAGACAAGGACCGGCGCTACCACCAGCTCTTCCTGGCCAAAAACCCGGAGGGCTACAAAAACCTCGTCAAACTCTGTTCCCTGGGTTATATGGAAGGGCTGTACGGCAAATACCCGCGCATCGACAAGGAACTAATCCTGCAATACCACGAAGGCCTGATCGCCACCACCTGCTGTATCGGGGCCATGGTGCCGCAGGCCATTTTGCGGCAGGGCGAGGAAGCGGCGCGCAAGGAATTCGAGTGGTGGTACAACATCTTCGGCGAAGACTACTACATCGAAATCCAGCGCCACCAGATGGAAGAACAGGATAAGGTGAATGAAGTGCTGCTGCGCTGGGCAAAGGAGTATAACGTCAAAGTCATCTGTACCAATGACTCCCACTACGTCGACCAGAAAGACTACAACGCCCACGATATCCTGCTCTGCATCAACACCGGCGAAAAACAGGCTACCCCGGCCATACGCGAATTTATCGAGGAGGGCGCCGTGGTGAAAGGTGGCCGCTTCGCCTTCTGGAACGACCAATTCTACTTCAAAACCCAGGAAGAAATGGGCCGGCTGTTCCAGGATGTGCCCTTCGCCCTCGATAACACGATGGAAATCGTGGACAAGTGCGAACACCTGAAACTGAAACAGGACATCCTGCTGCCCAACTTCGTCATCCCTCAGGAATTCACCACGCAGGACGAATACCTGCGCCACCTCACCTTCGAGGGCGCCCGCGAACGATACAGGGAGATCACCCAGGAAATAGAAGAACGCCTCAACTTCGAACTGCATACCATCAAAACGATGGGTTTTGCCGGCTACTTCCTCATCGTGGCCGATTTTATCAAGGCCGGGCGCGACCTCGGCGTGTTCGTGGGGCCGGGCCGCGGCTCGGCAGCCGGCTCGGCAGTGGCCTACTGTATCGGCATCACCAATATCGACCCCATCAAATACCAGCTCCTGTTCGAACGTTTCCTCAACCCCGACCGCAAGAGCATGCCCGATATCGATACCGACTTCGACGACGAGGGCCGGCAGCGGGTACTCGAATACGTGGTGGAAAAATACGGCAAACAACAGGTAGCCCAAATCGTCACCTACGGCACCATGGCCGCCAAAATGTCGATCAAAGACGTAGCCCGCGTGCTCGATCTGCCCCTCGACCAGTCCAACGCCCTGGCCAAGCTCGTACCCGAAAAACCCGGTATCTCCCTCAAACGCGTGCTCACCGCCCCGCTCGACGGCGACGGCTCACTGCGCGACAAGGAAGGCCTCATGTCCGACGACATCGAAAACGTCAAAAAACTGCGCGAGCACCTCAATGCCGGGGGCACGCTCGAAAGCCAGGTGCTGCACGAAGCCATGGTGCTCGAAGGTTCGGTGCGCAATACCGGCATCCACGCCGCCGGCATCATCATCGCGCCCAAAGACCTTACGGAGATCATCCCCGTGTGCACCTCCAAGGAAACCGAACTGCTCATCACCCAGTACGAGGGCAGCACCATCGAAGACGCCGGCGTCATCAAAATGGACTTCCTGGGCCTGAAAACGCTCACCATCATCCGCGACGCCCTGCGCATGATCGAAGAGAACCACGGCATCCAAATCGACATCGACGCCATCCCGCTCGACGACCGTAAAACGTACGAACTCTACCAGGCCGGCGCCACCAACGGCACTTTCCAGTTTGAAAGTGCAGGCATGCAGAAGTACTTGCGCGAACTCAAACCCGACAAATTCGACGACCTCATCGCCATGAACGCGCTGTACCGGCCGGGGCCGCTGGAGTATATACCCGATTTCATCGCCAGAAAACACGGCCGGCAGCAGGTAACCTATGATTTGCCGGAAATGGAAGAGTATCTTCAGGATACGTTCGGAATTTGTATCGCCGGCGATACGTTAGTGTATGATGCCATTACCGGGAAACGGGTCCGCATAGATCAACTAAGATACAGGGTAGGTGAATTTTATGTTCAGGGTGTTGATGAATATCTAAAACCGCAAAAAGCGCTCATCACCCATTGGGTCTGTAATGGCAAAAAACCGGTTTACCTGGTAAAATTGAAAAATGGCTCCTCGGTTAAGATGACCGCCGATCACCAGGTACTTACTGAAAACGGCTGGCAGGAAATCGGGCAATTACAAGCCGGGGATTATATCGCAACACCAAGGCAGTTATTTGCAGAAACGCCTCAACAAACTGACCCGCAAAAATTACGGGTATTGGC
>JAKLJF010000210.1:7771-8017 GCA_023151335.1 Thermoanaerobaculia bacterium
GACCAGATATTGATTGATGCCTACCAGAATAGTCTTTCCAGTTTTGACCGATTGGAGCCAAGAACATTACAACAGGTAAGAGGCGTTACAAGGGTGATGGTGGCCGGGAAGGACAAGCAATTTTACCATGAAACGAATTCACTCGTACAATTTTTGCGCGATTGGGGTTTAAAAACCATGAAAGGCGGCTGTTGGTCAGGCGACAAATTCGTTCCAGAGTTCGTTTTTGGCCTCGATGAACAACAA
>JAKLJF010000211.1:0-2664 GCA_023151335.1 Thermoanaerobaculia bacterium
CGCGTTCGGCTAAGCGCCGGTCGCGGCTGGTTTCATACAATTGCCAGGCGAGGCCCACGGCTTTGTTCAGGCGGGCGCGGCTGTCTTCGAGGGCCTGCAGGGTGGAGGATTCATACTCGTGGGTGGCCCGGAGTTTGGCTTCTACCAGTGGGATCAGTTCGTAACATTCGAGCGCCAGGTCGGGGCGGCCGGTTTCTTCGAAACATTGGGCTTTGCCGTGCAGGGCTTTGTAAATCGTGTTTTCCGCGGTAAATCCCGATGGGTCGGGGTTTTGTTCAACCGGGGCGTCGAAACCCGGGATCATGGTTTTCAGGGCGTTTTGGAAGGCTTGCAGGGCCTGATCGATTTGGTTGCAGGAGCGGTAGAAGTTGCCAATTTCATTGAACGTACTGGCCATGTTGCGCCGGCTGCGGGCTTCGTATTGCTGCTCGGTTTCCAGCGATTTTTGATACCAGCCGAGGGCGGTTTCGCAATCGCCCTGAGCGGCTGCTATCTGGCCGTAGTTTTGGAACAGATCGCGGCGGAATTCCGGCAGTTTGGATGCGCTGGATTCGAGCGGGGCATCGAGTTGCGCTTCTATCTCGCGATTGATCCGGGTGGCGCCCTCCAAATCGGCTGTTTTAATGAGGTATTCCACGTATCCCAACTTGGTAAATATCTGGTCTTCTTCAGGCAAACCTTTTGTGCTCAGCCCTTCCAGGAAAATGCGTTTGGCCTCATCGTATTCTTTTAAAATAATGTACAAGCCGGCGTGGTCATTGAATTTGGCTACCCCCGGAGCATTATATTGTAGGCTGTAGGCATGGCCTTCGTGGAATATCTGTTTTGCGCTTTTGAATTCGCCCAGGCGGACGTAGGCGTTGCCCAGTTGGAAGAACAGGTATTCAGCGATGTCGGTTTTCGGATAAACTTCTTCATTTGTTATAAAGATGCTTAAGGCTTTTTCTAAAGCGGTTTTTACCTGTACGAAATCCTCAGCGTCTTCTTTTGCAATATATGCCTTGCCAAGATACAAGCGGCATAACTGACTGATTTCGCTTCTGTTTCCCGGATTTCTCCAAAGATTGATTGCCGCAAAACAGCTGTCCAGATAATCCAGCGCGGTATAAGGCTCATCATACAATTCAACCAGTACAGTGGCTTTATGCCTTTGAGCATAACACCAACTGCTGAAATCGTCGAGTTTCCGAAACAGGGGAATTGCCTGATCAATTGCATCGAGCGCATGGGAGTATTCGCCGGCTTTTTTATGTTGCATATAATTTGTCAGCCATTTTTCAGCTTCCAGAGAATCGGTCTGACCGGATAATCTGGGTATAAAAGCAATAAACAGCAGCGATAAAAGACAGGCAAAACGCCGGGTATGTCGACTCATTGAAGCTAATGATGATTTTTCTTTTTCAGTAAGAACCAAAGAACCCATATTAACGCCAGCAGGATAAGAAACAATAAAATAAGGCCATAAAACATCCAGTGGCAACAATATTCCGGTACGACGGATTTCGGGCAGTCGCCGCAATTGTATCCGGCTTCGCGGCAGTAGTCCTGACTACTTAATGGCGTATTGAAAGTACATTTCTCCGGGCCGTACTTAAATTTTACACAAAGTTCCAGGGCCTTGCCGTCGATCAGAGCTTGTACGCCTTCCCAGTTCGTTTCCACCATAAATTTGGTTTGCACACACAGGTTGTCGGGCATTGCCAGTTTGGCGGGATCGACGCCGCCATACGGATACGGCACCGCTTCCAGGTAGGTGTCCCACATATATTTCCGGGTGTTCACGGCAGGTTCGCCAAGAAATATAATATCGGGGTTGCCCATGAAATTAGGCACGCCGAGCAGGTTGGAATGATCGGTTAGTTGGAACGTAAAATCGTTTTCGTGCATGTACCCCTCGTTACAAACTTCCAGTTTTAGCGTTACCTGGTATTTATTCCTTTCTATCGGGCAAATTTTGAGTATCTGTATGCCGTTAGGATCGATACTGGCCACCATTTCCACATCATAAGATTTAATACCCCGGATGTAAAGATCGGGGGCGGAGGAAATCTGGAACTCGGGGCCCGAAAGACTGTCAAAGTGGGCGGCGACTTCGGCGAAAAAGGCATTTCTTTCCGGCGAATCCGGGCTGTCAGCCGTGTAACGTGGCTCAGGCCCTACCGATATGGCTAAATATCGACTGGTCGGCAACAGGGTGTCTCCAGTTGTGTCATCTATCCAGTTTTCATCCCAAACCGATTTTAAAATGGGGAAAAAACGGATTTCGGAAAAATCTTCGGGAATGTCGTCCCTTATGCTGTCCGGAACGGCAACCTCGATAAAATGCCCATAATTCCGCAAGCTGGCAGAAAAACCGCTGACGTAAGGAGGAGGGTCTAAATCGTTGCGGTTTTTAATCGTTGTGGTTTGGGTGCCAAAATAATTGGGCATGCTGATCGAATAACCGGCGGTAGGATCGTGAATGGTGGTTGAGCTAAAAGTCCCGGTCTCACCGAATCGGGCATTGTTTAAGAAAAAAAACATCCCGCTTATCCGGTCATCGCTTGTAGGGGCCGAAACGACAAAAGCCGTTGGGTATTCGGGCCGGTTGAGCTCGCTGTTGAATATGTCCATGGTTTCCCCGGGGTCAAGCCGGGTAATAAAGGGAGATGGCGTAGCCCAGCC
>JAKLJF010000211.1:2674-7926 GCA_023151335.1 Thermoanaerobaculia bacterium
TGGGCGGGCGGATCAATTCCCGTCTGTCCCCGTCTGGCGGCGGGCTTGTGTTGCTTTTCTTTTCAGTCAGCAATACTTTGGTATTGTAGGAAGCGTAGGCGCGGGGAAAGGTATAATCCTGGCTTAAGGTAGCGATGTCGCCGGCATAATCCAGGTTGGAGGCAAAGTGTCTGAAGTTGCCGTCGCCGAAAATCCAGAAGGCTTTGTACCGCGGTTCTACACCATCGGGCACATCCATGTCCAGGTCAGCGTCGAAGGGCACCATTCGGAATGATACCGCGTTGCTTCCGGTGGTTACGGCTGTGCCTGGCGTGATGCAGGGAGCATTCGGCTCACTGTTCAGATGAAGGCAGGGTTGCGCATTGGAGTTAACGATTATCGCGGACACGAACCCAATCGTGACAAAAATTTGGCTAAACGCTTTCATAGGTTATTGATTTTTTTGCCGGTAGGCCATTATTTATGGGTTAAAATTAAAATGCGTAAACGAATGCAAAAAAAATATTTTTTTTGAAACTAATATGTGGGCTGTTAACGTTTTTCGCTTTCCTGCCATTAATCCGCAAAACGCGCCTTCGTAATCACCCCCCGAAACCTGACACCCTCATTACTAATTACTTTGTTCAGGTTCTTTTTTATGAAATCAAAGTGGGATGATCTCGACTATCTGAGGCAGCATCTGGAGCGCGCTTTGGAAGATATTTACCGGTCTTATCAGCCGGAATTCATGCGCGTGTTAAAACGCGAATGGCCCTCGCTGGACCAGAATACCTGCCTGGATATTTTCCAGGACGCGGTGATTCTGGTCTGGACGAACGTCAAAAACGGAAACCTGACCCACCTGAGCAGTACTTTGTCGACATACTTGTGCGGCATCGGGAAAAACCTGGCTTCGGGATATATGCGAAAACAGGGGCGGGTCAGTTATTTTGACGAGATGCTCGATTTCCTCCGCTCCGGCGAATCGTCGGCGGAGCTGGATTTCCTGCAACGGGAAGAGATGGAACTGATCTGGAAGTTTATCGACCAAATGGACGAACCTTATCATAGCGTGCTGACGCTGACGTTCAAATACGAATTGTCGAGCGCCGAAATCGCTGAAATCATGAATGCCGCGAGTGATGTGGTGGTGCGCGTGCAGCGGAACCGCGGCGTAAAACAACTAAAAGCGTTACTCAAAACCCATCTAATCTGATCTCATTATGAAAGATCGTGCTGAACAACTGATAGAGTCGTATTTCGATAAAGACCTCACGCCCAAAGAAGTTGCTGAACTGAAAGACATTTTGCGCGCCGACAGCACCCTGGCGCAGGATGTTGTCCTGCGCCTGCAGTTGTCGCGGCATGCCGCACTGGCCGGAAAACACCATCCGCTGAAAGAACGGCTGCGAAAGGCGCAACACGACATGCCGGCCAAAGGAGGCTTCCGGTTCAAACAAATTTTGCTGGCCGCTTCCCTGCTGTTGTTGTTCACTGTTACCGCGGTACTTTTACTCAAACATGGTAAGAACAAGGAAACAGAAGCAATCGTTGAAAACCCCGCCGCGCCTGCGGTTAATGTGCCGGCGGACAAACAGGAAACGGCAGACATGCCGGCAACCCAGGCGCCCGTTGTGCCGCCGGCCGGCCACAGCAAACCTGCCGCCCCGGCCCCGGCCATTGAAAAACCGGTCATTCCTGCCGATACGCTGATCAAGAACTATTTCATACACTATCCCAACAAGGTAACGTTGGTGGTGGCCGGCGCTGAAGATACCGTGCCCTCGGCGGTAAACGAAGCCTTCAAAGACTACGACCGGCGGGATTACCACGTCGCGGCGCCTAAGTTAAAATCGCTTATCACCCTTTACCCCGATAAATATGTGTACAAGTTTTACTACGGCGTTGCCCTGGTCGGCGATAAACAGTTCAAACCGGCCATCGAACCTTTGACCCACCTGACCCGCTTTGAGAATGACTACCGGGCATCCGCGCTGTATTACCTTTCCCTTGCCTACATCGGAACCGGCCAGCGCTCCAAAGCCAAACAAACGCTCGACGCCTATCTGGCCGACCCGTATGGAATTCCTTACCGGCGGTATGCGGAACAGTTGCTGAGAGAATTGAAGCAGTAGGATGGGAATATCGAACAAGGGAATATCGAATATTGAACACCCCTGATTCCGTGTTCGATATTCGATATTCAACAGGCCATGTCCGCTTCAGAACCCTCTTTGGAGCGGAAGGATTCTGAGCGGACAGTAGCCAGTGGGATGGTTTTCAGCGGGTGAAATAATTGGTCAAAAGGGGCGCCGGTTTTGGTTTAAGGGAGGTTTTCAGGGCCGGTTTTTGGGCGTTTTCCTTTGGATTTTTGAGTCACATCTCAAACGGTAGTCATGGAGGGATTTATTAGCCGCGCATCACGCATCAACTTGATTCTGATAGTTAATGGCATGAATGTGGCGGCCGTTAACGGCAAAGCAGAAAAAAATAAATAATAGGGAACAGAGATCAGCGTTCCGCAAACCCCAAAATCGCCTCCACGCACCCTTCCTCTTCGAAATAATTCAAATGGTTCCCGGCTACCACCACGGCTTCCGGCGCAGGGGTGCGCGTGGCGGGCACGGCTTTGATGCTCTCGATGCTGACGGCCAGGTCGTTGGGTTCGTTTCCGTAGAACAGTTTTCCGCCGAGGCCCAACAGTTTGTCCATGAGCGCTTTTTGTTCGGCGTTACTGTTCAGAAAGTCGTGCAGGTTGCCGGCCACAATGCTGTAGCGCACGCCGGGGTCGGCGGTTTTGGCGAGGTTTTTCAGGAAGCCGTCGGGGTGGTCGATGTACATTTGTTCGAGGGTGGGGGTCACCATTTTGGAGTGTTTGAGGATGGCCAGCAAGACGCCGGCCGCCGGGATGCCCCAGGCCGAGTTGACGGCCAGAGTGACGATGGGGATCAGGTAGTCGCGGTAGTTGGTCAGTTTGGCGATGGCGCTGCCGGCGTTTGGCGTGCCAGCCATGATGAGGTGTGAAACGACTTTGTTGCCCTGCAGGTTTTCGATGAAATAACGCGACACCAAACCGCCCATGGAGTGGGCCAGGATGCTGATCTTTTTGCCCGATCCGGGCGCGATGCCGGCGGCTTTGAGTTTGTCGGCCAGGCGGGCGGCGGTAACTTCGATTTTGGTATTCAGGTTTTCATAGTCGAAGGTGAGCACGAGGTCGAACAGTTTTTCGTTGTACGCCCGGCGCATGCACTCGGCCATACATTTGGAGTCGCCGATGATGCCGTGGGTGACCAGCAGGATGTTTTGGGCAGCCGCAACTTTGGCCGGCAGGTTATCGGAGCGGCGCTCCACGGTTTCGCGGCTGTAATCGGCCCAGCAGAGTTGCTGCACGTCTTCTTTTTTCAGCACCAGTTTCAGAAAACACATCTTCAGTGCCTTGCCCAGGCTGCGGCGGCGCTGGTCGGCCGCGGCGGGCAGGTGGCTGATGTTGACAAGGGCATTGCCATTGGCCAGGCGTTGCACCTCGCCGAGGGGCAGCAGGTGTTGGCCGTCGAAAGTGAGCGGCAGGAGCAGGTCTTCGTAATCATCTTTTTCCTGCAACCGGGCGGCGATCTCGATCTGGAGCGGCTGGTCGGCCAGCGCGGCTTCGTTCTGGATGTCGGTCAGTTCCAGCATGTTCAGCGGCGCCACGTCGCGGGTGGCGGCGCCGAAGGGTAACAGGCTCACGCCGCTGTGTTTTGCCAGCTCGGCAATGACCGACATGGGCTCTATGCTCCGGCTACCGCTGTTGGCCGATGCCAGCGCCACACCGGAGCGGAAAGCGGGGTGGGGGAGTATTTTGATAAAATCGTTGGCCAGCGATACGGCCTGTTCGCCGGCGCCTGCCTGCCGGGCCACCGACCGGATGCGCAGGGTAATGGCGTACCAGTCGTTGACGTCCTCCTGTTGCGTTTGCGCGCTCATGCCGAAGATCGCCCGGGCTTGTGAAACCGCGTCGCCGCGGGCGCCGCCGCGGGTGGTCCAGTAGTCGACGGTTTCACCCGGCGGGAATCCGTTTTGTTGCAGTCCTTCGCCCGATATTTTGCTGTTGCTGACGAACAGTTTAAAAATGTCCATCGTCTCGGTTTTGCCGTTCAGCTCAAAGGCATATTGGACGCCCTCCGCATTTTTTTCCATCGCAATAGCCGTCGATTGGGCCGGAATTTGTTCGTTATAGCCCACGGGCTGAAAGCCGTAGCTGTCGTCGGCGTAAAACAGGGCGCAATGCCGCGCTTTCGCGGCGTTTTTATTCCTGATCTCCAGTCGGAAGGGCACTTTCTGATCTTCGTTGTTCACGCGCAGGATATCGATCACTATTTCCCGGTCCGTCGTTTTGCGCAGCACCGTTCCCGCCTGATCCATTTCCACGAGTATCAGTTCCACGTCGTTGTGATTAATGCGGGTTTCCCGGTTGTCGAGTTCCAGCGTTTTTTCCCAGCGGGCGATCTGTTCCAGTTTGTCAAAAGCGTCGGCGAACATTTTCGTCCGGTCGGTGCCCTCGATGGTGCGCAGGCGCGCGCCGTCGGCGGTACGGAACAACTGGAGCTGCTGGGCGGAAACTTCCAGGCGGCAGGCGGCCTGCAGGGCGTCGGCGCTGAGATCGAAGTGGAGGGGACTGAAATTTTGGAGCGCCAGCAGGGCTTCTTCCACCTGGGCCGCTTCGCCCCGGAGCAGGTAAACCTTCTTGGGCGCCGGCAGACTGGTGAGGCGCGCTTCGTACGTTTCATTGGCCGCCAGGGTAAAAGCGGGTTGTTCCAGGCTGCTCGATTCCATGCCCACCACACGGCTGCGCACTTGTCCGAGTACCTCCCCGTTTTTCAGCACCTCGAAAGTGGCCGGATTACCGGAGGCCACTGGCAGCCCGTGCACGGCGCCCACAGTGGCCTGCCAGGTATTGTCCATAAAAAAGACGCGCAGGGTTTTGCCGGCAACGGCGGCGCCGAGACCCAGGAAGCTGTCATAGCCATTGAAATAGCCATAAGTGTCGAACTGGGGGTGTTGCTGATCGGTGATCTGCGCCATACCGAGCCGGCATTGGGTGTAGAGGTCGGCATAAGTGATCTGGCCGCCCGTTTTTTCCAGCGCTTGCAGGAGTTTGGTGGAAAACAGGCCGCGTTGGCTGGTGAGTTCGAAGGCTTTTTCGGTGCGGTCGCAGGCGGCCAGGGATATATGGCGGCTGTTGGGGAGGTAAAAATCGGTTCGTTTCAGGTATTCTCCCTGCAAATAACTTTCCA
>JAKLJF010000212.1 GCA_023151335.1 Thermoanaerobaculia bacterium
AGCTCCACAACCAAATTGGTTGGAGATGTCGCCCGCTCGTGCCTCGCGGATGACACCTCCAACCGGGCCACATTAGGTGCCGTATTTATTAAGTATTTCTTCCGACCGACAAGAAAGCCGATGGTACCAACAATCCGTAATCCGCAATCCGCAATCCGCAATCCGCAATTCAAAAATGCCGCCACCCCTGTGCTTGCAGCTCGTGCAAATTCCCGCCTTTGGTGTTGAGTTTGATGCCGTCGGAGGCCTGGAGTATTTCCCCGGCGATGTAGATGTCGGGCAGGTATCGCACCTTGTCCACATCTTTGGGGTCTATCGTGAAAAGTAGTTCATAGTCTTCCCCGCCGCTGAGGGCGCAGGTAATGGGGTCGAGTTTGAACTGCAGGGCCATCAGTTGGGTTTCGGGGTGTATAGGCACGCCGCTTTCCTCGATGAGGGCGCCTACGCCGCTTTGTTTGCAGATATGGAAAATTTCGGAAGCCAGGCCGTCGGAGATGTCGATCATGGCAGTCGGTTTGAGGTTTACCTTCCGGAAGGTTTCGATCATATCGCGGCGGGCTTCTGGCTTGAGGTGGCGGCCCACGATGTATTTCTGGTCTTCGAGGTTGGGTTGTACGCCGGGGTGTTCGAGCCAGATGCGTTTTTCGCGTTCGAGCAGTTGCAGTCCGAGGTAGGCGGCGCCGAGGTCGCCGCTGATGCAGATCAGGTCGCCCACGCGGGCGCCGTCGCGGTAAACGAGCAGTTCTTTTTCGCCCTGCCCGATAGCCGTCACGCTGATGATCATGCCTTTGGGTGAAGAGGTGGTGTCGCCGCCCACCAGGTCAACGCCATATACCTCGCAGGCGGCGCGGATGCCGGCGTAGAGTTCTTCCAGGGCTTCCACGCTGTAGCGGTTGGAGATGGCGATGGAGACGGTGATCTGTTTGGGGAAGGCGTTCATGGCGTAAATATCCGACAGGTTGACCACCACGGATTTGTAGCCAAGGTGTTTCAGCGGCGTATAAGCCAGGTCGAAGTGGATGCCTTCCACCAGCATGTCGGTGCTGACGACGGTGCAAAAACCGTTGTTGTCAATCACCGCGGCGTCGTCGCCCACGCCTTTGATCGTGGATGGCTGGGTGATAGGAAAGTCTCTGGTCAGGTGTTCTATCAGGCCGAACTCTCCGAGGGTGTTGACGTCTGTACGTTGCATTTTTTCGATTTTGAACTGACAAACGTACTTTATGTATGACATTTTGGACATAACTTTGTCCAAAATGTTATACAAATTATGATATCCGGCGCCTAAGCAATGAAAGGTCTGCTCACCCTCCAGAAACTCCAGGATAAAATCGCCTCCGATGCTATTGAAACCGTCATTGTCGCTTTCACCGACCACTACGGCCGGCTGATGGGCAAACGTTTCGACGCGGAATTTTTCGCCGAACTGGCCGCCACCTCGGGTACCCACGGCTGCGACTACCTGCTCACCACCGACATGGAAATGGACCCCGTGCCCGGCTACCGCTTCGCCAACTGGGAACTGGGCTACGGCGATTTTCACCTCGTGCCCGACCTCGCCACCCTGCGGGAAGCCGCCTGGCTCGACAAAACCGCGCTGGTGCTGTGCGACGTGGTGAGTGATAAAACGCATGCCCTGATACCGGAAGCGCCGCGTTCCGTCCTGCGCACCCAGATCGAGGCCGCCCAAATGACCGGCTTTCAGTGTTTCGCTGCTTCCGAACTGGAATACTATGTGTTTGAAAATACCTATCGCCAGGCTTTTGAACACCACTACCAGGACCTGACACCGGCCGGCTGGTACCTGGAAGATTACCACATCCTGCAGGGCGCCCGCACCGAACCTTTTACGGCGGCAGCCCGCCGGCATCTGAAAAATTCCGGCGTGCCTGTTGAAAACTCAAAGGGAGAGTGGGGCCTGGGCCAACACGAACTCAACGTGCGCTACGCCGAGGCGCTCGACATGGCCGACCGGCACGTCGTGTACAAACAATGCCTGAAAGAACTGGCCGACACGATGGGGCTTTCCGTAACCTTTATGGCCAAATTCGCCGCCGACCGCGCCGGCTCCAGCTGCCACATCCATATCAGTCTTTGGCAAAACGGTCAGAATGCCTTTGCCGGCAACCAAAAATTCGGCCCGGTCGCGGGCTCGGATATTTTTCGCTGGTTTCTCGGCGGCTGGATCGCACGCGTACCCGACGTGATGCCTTTTTATGCCCCTACCGTCAATTCCTACAAACGTTTTGCCGACGCCTCCTGGGCGCCCACGCGCCTGGCCTGGAGTTACGACAATCGCACTGCAGGCTTCCGGGTTGTCGGCCATGGCCCCAACCTGCGCATCGAATGCCGTATACCCGGCGCCGATTGCAACCCCTACCTGGCCTTTGCCGCCTCGCTGGCCTCGGGACTGGATGGCCTCAAAAACAAAACCGAACCGCCCGAATGTTTTACGGGCGATATTTACGCTGCCAAACACCTGCCCCGGGTGCCGTACACCCTCGGCGAGGCCGTAGCCACTTTTAAAAACAGCGATTTTGTCAAAAAAACCTTCGGCGAAAACGTGGTGGAACATTACGCCCATTTCTATCAAAAAGAATACGAAGCGTTCAACCAGGCCGTGACCGATTGGGAGCGGCGGCGGTATTTTGAGCGGATATGATTGTGCGTCATTGGTCGTCATTGCGTCATTGGGTCATTTGAAAATACTCAAACACTAAAAATAAGATGCGTTTAAACAACAAAACAGCCCTCATTACCGGGGGCAGCAGCGGTATCGGCCGCGAAACGGCCCTGTTATTTGCCCGCGAGGGCGCGCGGGTGGTAGTAGCGGATGTGAATGACGCCGGCGGGGAGGAAACCGTGGCTATGATCCGGAAGGAAGGCAACGAAGCGGTCTATATCCACGCGGACGTTTCCAAAGCCGGGGATTGTAAAAGCATGATCGATTTTGCGGAAGCAACTTACGACGAACTGCACATCCTGTTCAACAATGCCGGCATCATGCACAGCAACGACGACGACGCGGAGAGTACCGAAGAGGAAGTGTGGGACCTGACCATGAACATCAACGTGAAGGGCGTTTTTTTCGGCTGCAAATACGGCATTCCCGCGCTGCGGCGGGCCGGCGGCGGCTCCATTATCAATACCGCTTCTTTCGTGGCGCTGCTGGGTGCCGCCACCCCGCAGATTGCCTACACTGCCAGCAAAGGCGCCGTGTTGTCGATGACCCGCGAACTGGCCGTTATCCATGCCCGGGAGAACATCCGGGTGAATGCCCTGTGCCCCGGCCCGCTCCGTACGGAGCTGTTGATGAAGTTTTTAAATACCGATGAGAAAAAACAACGCCGGCTGGTGCATATCCCCATGGGCCGTTTCGGCGAAGCCCGGGAAATGGCGCAGGCAGCCCTTTACCTCGCTTCCGACGAATCGTCGTATGTGACGGGTACCGAGTTCCTGGTGGATGGCGGAATCACAGCTGCTTATGTGACGCCGGTTTAGAATAAATATGCCCCGCGCCGCCAGGTTTTCAGCAAGAGGTGTTCTTGTGGCTTGTCGTGCTGAAAACTTGGCGACGCGAGGTATAAAAGCGTACTTTTGCCTCCCCGCCCTGCCCAAAACAACCGCTACCATCGACTGTATTATGTCCCGAACGAATAAATACGTCTGCATCCACGGCCATTTTTACCAGCCGCCGCGCGAAAACGCCTGGCTGGAAATCGTGGAACAACAGGAATCGGCGCGCCCGTTTCACGATTGGAACGAGCGGATCAATTTTGAGTGTTACGCCCCCAATGCCGCGGCCCGCATCCTCGATGAGGAACGCTGGATCGTAAAAATCCGGAACAATTACAACCGTATTTCCTTTAATTTCGGCCCAACCCTGCTTACCTGGCTGGAACAAACCGACCCCGAAGCGTACGACCTGATCCTGAAGGCCGACAAACGCAGCCAGGAACGATACGGCGGACACGGCAGCGCCCTTGCCCAGGTGCATAGCCACCTCATCCTGCCGCTGGCCAACTACCGCGACAAGGTAACCCAGGTGTACTGGGGCGTGCGTGATTTCGAACACCGTTTCGGCCGCTACCCGGAAGGCATCTGGCTTGCCGAAACAGCCGTAAACACCGAAACGCTCGAAGTACTGGCAGCGCACGGACTTCAGTTTACCGTGCTGGCGCCCCGGCAGGCAAAAGCCGTGCGTAAGCTGGGCGCCGCCGCGTGGCAGCCGGTATCAGCCGATTCCATCGACACGCGCCGCCCCTACTGGTGCCAACTGCCCAGCGGACGCCGGATCGCTATTTATTTTTATCACGGGGGCGTGGCTCAGGAAGTGGCCTTCAACGGCCTGCTTTCCAATGGAAAAAACTTTGCCTCCCGACTTATTGGCCTGCTCGACGACTCGGAAGAACCGCAGTTGGCCCATATCGCCACCGATGGAGAAAGCTACGGCCATCACCACCGTTTCGGCGAAATGGCGCTGGCCGCTGCGCTCAATCACATCGAGGACAACCAATTGGCCACACTTACCAACTATGGCCAGTTCCTCGAAATGTTCCCACCGGAATGGGAAGTGCAAATTTATGACAACTCCTCCTGGAGCTGTGTGCATGGCGTAGAACGTTGGCGCGACGACTGCGGCTGCAACACCGGCGGCCACCCGGGCTGGCACCAGCGCTGGCGCAAACCGCTGCGCGATACGCTCGACTGGCTGCGCGACCGGCTGATACCCATATTTGAAAAAGAAGCCGGTCGTTTCCTGCGCGATCCCTGGAAGGCCCGCAACGATTTTATCAGTGTGATACTCAACCGGAAAGATGACAATGTCCGGCAATTCCTGGTCAAACAGGCCCGGCGCCAGCTCAGTCCGGAAGAGGAAGTATTGGTACTGCGTTTGCTGGAAATGCAGCGTTACGCCGTGCTGATGTACACCAGTTGCGGCTGGTTTTTCGATGAAATTTCCGGCATCGAAACCAACCAGATCCTTCAGTACGCGCTGCGGGCGATCGATTATGCCAAAGAAGTTAGCGGCGTCGACCTCCACCCTGAATTTATGCAGCGCCTGAGCAAGGCGCCGAGTAATAAATTCGCCGACGGCGCGGCCAGCTACCGGCAAAACGTACTGCCCAGCCGCGTCAACCTCGAACGGGTGGCCATGCACTTCGCCGTGGCCTCACTGTTCGAAGACGACCCGGCTAAACTGGCGCTCTTCAACTACACCGTGGTCGTCGAAGTATTTGAACGCATCGAAGCCGGTACGCCCCGGCTGGCCATCGGTCGGCTGAGTATCCGTTCGCGCCTCACGCACGCCGAAAAAACATTCTGTTTTGCCGTACTGTACCTCGGACAGCAGCATATCATCGGCAATATCAGCGGATTAATGAACCGCTCGACTTTCGATGAGATGCACCAACGTACGGCCACGGCCTTCCGCGCGGCCAATCTGGGCGAAGTGATCGGCATTTTGCAGGAGTATTTTGGTCCCGACAAATTCACCTTGTCTACCTTGTTTACCGATGAAAAAATAAAGATCATCCGGGCCATCACGGCACAGAGCCTCCTGCTGGCCGAGGCCAATTTCCGCAATGTCTTTAACGACAATTATCAATTGATGACCGGCCTGGAAGAAGCCGGCCTGCCGCTGCCCGATGCCTGGCGAAACATCGCCGCCTACGTGCTGAACGACGACCTTTTGCATTTCTTCCAAAACAGCCACGTCACCGAGACCCGTACCCTGCGCCGCATTGCCGCCGACCTGAAACGCTGGAATTTCAAACTCTCCGATGAAGAAGCCGTGCGCCATGCTGCCCGGGAACGCATATACCGGGAGATTGTCAAAATCGAAATGGAAGAATCATCCCTGCCTCGCGTGCAATGGCTCAACGAAGTGCTCGATATCATCCACCACATGCACCTGAAACCTGACATCTGGCGCAGCCAAAACGTATTTTACCTGCTCACCAAAGGATACCGGAAAGGTCTTTGGGACTTTGTGAACGAAGAGTGGAAAGCCGCTTTCGAACGGCTGGCTACCCTGCTGAAGGTTAGACTGGAAGTGCCTAAACCGGTGGAGTCGCAGTAAAAGGGCCTGCGTTTGCCGTGGCGCCTGCCGGCTACTGTTTTACAAACCACTCCGTAAGCTGCTCCCGATCCATTTCCACACGGAGTAAATAGGTTCCGCCCGTCAACTGTCCAACCGGAACCTCCCAGGTCAGCACCCCGGCCTCCTGCGTCCCGGTGGCCAGCAAACGGCCCGTTTCGTCGAATATATGCCACTGCAGCGCTGTTGCCGCGGGAGCGCCTTGCCGGATATAAAGCACATCCCTTGCCGGCGAGGGATACAGCAACAACCTGTCCGCGGCGCCAACAGTCGCCAGCCGCACCGGGCTGTGGGAGAACGACCCGTCGTAATCTGTCTGACGCAAGCGGTAATAATTCGGGCCGGAGAGCGGATGCTCGTCGGTAAAAGTGTACTGGCGAGGCACATTGGAGGCGCCGGCGCCGGGTACGCGGCCAATCCCGGTATATTCCAGCCCGTTAAAGCTCCGTTCAACGACAAACCAGGCATTGTTTTTTTCCGTGGCTGTTGTCCAGTTCAGCAGCACCCGGTCGCGGATTGGGGTGGCGCTGAAGCTGGACAGCTCGACGGGTAATGGGTTGAACGCCGGCAGTTTGGCGCCGAAGGTAAACCAGTCGAATTGGGAGGTTGGGTCCGACTGAACACTGCCCGTAACTGCGCTACCGCTGGCCACGCCGCCGCGGTCCGTCCAGTCGGCGCCATCGAACCGCGCCACGGTAAGACTGGGCAGATCGTTGATGCCGCTGGCGCTGCCGTCTGTCCAATGCAGGGTCACTTGCACCGGCCCGGTTCCGGAAGTCCGTTCCAGTTGCCAGTATTCCGTCTTGCTCACGCGCACTAGAGGGGGCAGCACGTTGCTCGTATTCGTATAAGGCTCGTCAAAATATTCCGCGGTAAAAGTATCCGTAACAGCTGCCGGGGCTGTAATGGCCATCGGCGCATAGGTGGTGCCTTTGCCGATCGGGAAAGTAAATGCCGTATTGCCGGCCTTGCGCATGGGCCCGCTTACGTGAGAAGCCACCGATCCTCCGATCACAGTAGCACCGGCTGAAATCGTCAGCAGGTTTTGCGCGGACGTAACCAGGTTGCCGGACAGCAAAGTGAGCGTTGTTTGAGGATTCATGGTTAAGCGGGTATTCAAAAGCACCTTGTCGGCCGTATTGATTACCACATCCACCGTGTTCTGAAGCGTTCCGAAATAGGCTGTTTGCGGCAGGCCGCCGTCGAACTCCAGGATGCCCTTGCCAGTGGTGGAGGTTTCCGTAAGCGTTTTTGACCCGTAAAAATTGCCGCCTTTGAAGATAATTTTGCCACTCCCGTTATTGCCGCTGGACAAATTGACCGTTCCGCCGCTTTGCGTGTAGTCGCCGTTGACGATCCAGGTACGCATCTGGCTGGCGCCGTTTTGGGCAGACACCTGGATTTCCCCTGTGCCGGTATCATAAATATCTACCCGGCTCATGGTCAGGTTGACATTCACGACTGCCGGCACGGTTTGGTTTGGGCAGTCCCAGTAAAGGTTGCCCAAGACGGCATTATTGGGAAATGCGGGGTCATTATCTGTCATGCCGGTTATTTTCAGGGTAGCGTTGCCGCTCCAGGTGGCAATGGGCACATTTGAACCGTTTCTTGCTATTTCATAAATGCCATTGTCCTGAATAAACAGGTTGCTTTGGTTAGCGCCGGAAGTTGTTCCGCCTCCGGAGTAAACAATCTGGCCATTGATGGCGGTCATGCCGTTCGTACAGACAAGCCGCGAGTTGCCCGTACCGGAAAATACCAGACTCCCGTTTATCGCAACACTCGCATTGGCCGCAACCAGATCGCT
>JAKLJF010000213.1 GCA_023151335.1 Thermoanaerobaculia bacterium
CGATCCGCTGACAGGCGGCGTGGCGCAACCGTTGGCGTCGGTCACGGTAAACCCGTATTGCTCATTATTAAACAATGGCAGGGATAAAAAAAACGGGCCATTCAAAATACCATTCAGCCCGTCTATTTTAAATGGCGGAGTACCGCCGGCAAGGTCGAAGCTAACGGAAAAAGCGGTATTGGTGCCATTACAATTTTCTTTCAGATTTTGAACCTCCGGCTGGTCGAAAAACGTGACGGCAATATCCACTGATGCCATACACTGACCATTCATTTCAGTCCAGCGAAATACATAAAATCCGGATTCACTAACCGCTACCGGGGTGTGTACAGCATCTACAGCAGCAAAGTCAACTTTTCCCTGACCCGATTGAAGGCTCCAGATACCCGGGAAGGAGCCGGTTGCAACATTCAGCTGGGTAATTTGCCCGCAAACCGTCCATCCCGGGCTGCCATGAGGTTGAGGCTTTTCAATAAACACAACCGGCTGACCGGCAGCAACGGAAAAACAGGGGCCGCCGGGGTCTGGCATACCGTTTTTTGAATTGCCTGCAACCAATGACACATAGTAGGTTTCACCGTATTGCAAGCCGGGAACAAACGTAAAATAGCCGCTTTGGTTACGCGCAAGGATCTGTCCCAAATTAGGGCCGGAGGAAGTATGCAGCACGTATTCCGTAATATCATTATTATCCAATTGATAATTACCCTCAGAAACAACTTGAATAGTGTCCGTTCCGCAAACGATGATAGTATCCTGGCTCATGGAACCGGCATCTGTAATGCAATCGCAGATATGAGTGCCCGAAATTTCCGGCGCCGCGCAACCGTTGCTGTCGCCAATAGAAAACTGATAGTTTTGCCCACTGAATATGGAGTTCGATTGAAAGTAATTGTTTGCCAGCAAGGTCCCGTTTAGCGTAAAAGGCGGCGTACCGCCAACAATTTGAAATTGAACGGTATAGTTTTCATTATCAGGCGCACATGTAATTGTTACATCCGACACATCCGGCTTTTCATTGAACTGAATAGTGATCTCATCACTTCCCGGGCAACCGTTTTCCGTCGCCGACCATTTCAAAGAATATTTTCCCGGCTGTGTTGAAAAGACTCCGGTCTGGGGATGTTGAGGGTCGGCGACCGTTATGGCATTGAACGGCCCCGCGGGCGTCACCGTCCATTGACCATTAGCCGGTACTGCATTCAACATAATGGAATTGCCACAAATAGCCGTGTCTGCGCCGGCATTTACGATGGGATTGGCATAAAATATAACGGGCTGCCCCGCGGCAACAGAAAGACAGGGGTCATTTATGCCGGGGTACCCGTTGTTGTCGCTGTTGCCAACAACATAAGAGATATAATACGTGGAACCGAAGTCCATGCCTGGTTGAAACCCGAATTCGCCATTCGTGTTTTGATCTATTATCTGGCCAATTGAATCGCCTGAAGCGGTATGAAGCATAAAAACAGCCGTGTCGTTGGCATCCAGAAACTGTCCGCCCAGGTGTTGGGCCTTTACCGTTTGGCCTTCGCAAACCTGCATCAACTGTTTATTCATATAACCGGCGAATGAAACGCAGGGGCATGCAAATGAATCTGTCCTGAAGGCTGAACAACCAATGGAATCGGATACCTGAACAGTGTAAGGAACTCCATTGGCCAACCAGGGAGACATAAATAAATTTCCGTTCAAAGGAGAGCCGTTAACCAAATATGGCGTAACGCCTCCGGAAATGGACAATGTTGCCGCGTAATTTTCGCCGACAGCGTCGCAGGCATAAGCAGGCTGTCCGATCTCCGGCAGGGGAGAAAAGGTGATCTGAACTGTATCGGCGTTTACACATACGCCTTGGGGTCGCACTATTCTGAACTTGTAAACACCAGGCAAAGTAACATCGGCAAACGTACCGCCGCTGGTCGTGTCGCTGAACATCACGCTTCCAGGTCCGGAAACAAAGTCCCAATAAGCAGCCGTGTCCGCAGATCCGGTTAAGGTAAGTGCCGTTCCGCATACTGTGGTATCTGTCCCGGCCTGTATTTCAGGCGGTACGATGAGCGTTATAGTGCGGCAAAACTGTTCTCCCGGCCCGCAGTCATTCAGGGCCCGAATGCATAGGGCTCCGGTGCTGTCTTTGTCGTTCCAGCGCACTTCGATTGCTGCCGAATCCGTATCACCCAGTATCGCCCCCCCCTTAACCTCCCACAAATATCCTGAGAAACCGGATGCGGGGTTTGCGGTAAACCACCCTGAACTGCCGGCACACAAGGTATCCGGCCCCTCAATGAAAGGAGCGTCCGGCGCCGACGATACTTCCACCGGCATACAAAGCGGCGCGCTTAAGCCACAGGCATTTTCAGCGGTAACACATATGTTGCCACCGATGGTATCCAGCCAGGAGACGCTAACCGCCGGTGTTCCCTGGCCGGAGATCAGAATTCCACCGGAAGGTACGGACCAGTTGTAGGTTGAAGCATATTGCGCAGGTTCTGCCCGGAAATCAACGTCCTGACCAACGCACACCCTGTCAGGGCCAATGATTGCGGGAGGCGGCAATGGAGGGTTTTGATTGGCCACTACCATCGCATAAGCCGTGTCGCAACAGATCAATGCAGCTCCGGCGTGACAAACGATGAGTTGGTAGGTCCCCGGCGCCGTCGCCGTGGCGTCAACCTGTTGGGTAGGCCCGGTCAAACTGCCGCCGCTTTGCGCCGTCCATTGGTATGTAATACCTGGCCCACCCACCGATGAACCGGCGCCGGAAAGCGCTACTTCTGTTTGCGAGCAGGACAATGCCTGTGGCGGCACAATAGACGCCTCGGCGTTAAGTACCGTCAAATGTAAGGTAACAAGGCTGTCGCAGCCATTTGAACCGGGAAAAGCGGCAGTATAATCTCCCGTTTCACAGTATTGCCCGAAGCCCGGCGTCTGTGCGCATGCGCCTGGGCATATATCCTCATAAATGTCTTTAGTTGCCGGCTGCAACACGGTCAAATATAAAGTCGCAGTGTAAGGGCAGTTATCTTTGAACAGTTGTACCGTGTAAACGCCGCTGTTGCAAAAGCTGGTATCGAAATAGGGATAACAATCAGGAGCGCAAATAACAGCGGAATCTGTTATATTGTCGGGGAGCGGTACTATATCTATGTTAACACAATTGGTCGTGACATTTCCACAGAAAGGCGGACTGGAAGAGTTTAACAGGGCGGTTAATTCGGCTACTGTGAGTACGCCATCTGGAAGCGGAATTTTACTGGCATCACTACCGAGGTACGATAAACCACAAACCGTGTACATACCAGCCGGATAGTCTCTCAAATCAGGCAAAGGGTCATAACCCAAAATCACACCACCTGCAGAAATGATATAGGTATAGGCGTAATTGCCTGCCGGTGGAGGAAGGTTTGGGTAAGCCGGAGGCAAATCGAGCAGGAGAGTGGTATCGCCGGCGCAGAAACTGGTATCGGGTTGCAGCAAATTACCGCCATCCGCTTCGCAGGTATAGCACTCGATACCAGTCGGATCGCAAAAAATGATCTGGTAATCATAAAAGTTTCCTGCATCGTTTGGAAGCGCGTCCAGCACGTTCAAGGTCCATTGGCCATTAACGGGGCCGGTGTTAAAATCCTGCAAACAGCCGGCATTTGGGAAATAAGAGCCGGTGTAGTTGCCAAACACCCCCCAGGGTTGATCATTATCCCAAAGCGGAGAAAAGCCCGGGTCCGGATCGGCAGGCGTATTGCAGGGCACAAAGGTCACTTCCCAATCAGTGCCGTCCGTTTCTCCAAAAAATCCTGTTTGCCCTACAAGCGTAACGGTTTGGCCTGCCGGGGAGGTCAGAGTAATTAATAAGTCGCCGATGAATTCGTGATCAAAATGCAATGTGACGCCACAAACCCCCTGGCCGTTCTGCCCTAAAACCGGATTGGCGGCATTTTGAACCTGAATCAGAAAATCTCCTTCGAAATTATCCGGCAATGCCTGCGGGCAGTTCGTACAGCTGCACCCGCTTTGGGCGCTTAGCCGACCCGTCAGGAAAATCAATAAACCTGCGATCGGAAGTAAGCGGCAAACAGGCATTGGGGATGGGAAGTAACTTTTGATCCGATTAAACATCACGCTAGTTTCGCGTCGTAAAACGACCTCAATTGGCAAAAGTAAGCAGAATTTTCGCCTGAACGATGCAGCATTTTTTGATTCCTTTAGCGACCTTTCGCTTTCCGTGAACTTTGTCCTTTTAATCTGTTTTTTACACTTTTCACTTTTTTACCATTTTCCCGTTTTCTAATCGAATTAAAGATGAATTGGGTCCGCAATACGCTGCTTTTTTTTCTGTTTTTCTCCCCGGCGGTACAAATTCATGGCCAACCTGCGTCCCGTATACCGGGGGAGATTTTGGTGAGCCTGCTGCCTGCTGCCACACCGGCCATGCTCGTCGAAAGATTCGCGGCAGAACAACCGGCCATCAAACTACGGCAGGAACGCAAAGTCGCAAGCCTGCTGAATATCTGGTTGCTGACGACAGGAACAGATGAGTCTTCAGGGCGAACCGCGCTCGAATGGCTTCGCCGTCAACCGGAAGTGCGCGACGCCCAATATAACCATTTGCTGGAAGAACGGTTTACCCCGCCGGAACTTACGCCCAATGATCCCCGCTTCGCCATGCAATGGCATCATATCAATTCCGGATCTGGCGGAGGGGTTGCCAATGCCGATTTTGATTCCGACCTAGCCTGGGATATCAGTACCGGCGGTCTTACGCCTGAAGGCGACACCATTGTGGTTGCAATTATCGACGGAGGGATCGAACATACCCATGAAGACCTGAGCGGCAACATGTGGCGCAACTGGCAGGAAATTCCCGGAGACAGCGTTGATAATGACAATAATGGTTATACCGATGATTTTCTTGGCTGGAATGTTTACTCACAAACGGACGATATCACCGGTTTGGCTACGGGACACGGCACACCGGTCAGCGCATTGGCCGGTGCAAAGGGCAATAACGGAAAAGGAATTGCCGGCGTGAATTGGGATGTAAAATTGATGTTCGTGGCGGGAAACAGCCAGGAATCGGCCATTTTATCCGCTTACGATTATGTTTTAAACGCCAGAAAACGATACAACAGCTCCAATGGTCAGCAAGGCGCATTTGTGGTCGCCGTGAATTGTTCCTGGGGCATAACGTTTGGCCAACCCTCGGAGTCGCCGTTATGGTGCGCGGCTTTCGATTCGCTTGGAGCCGCAGGCATATTGGGAGTGGCCGCCACGGCCAACATGGCGCTGGATGTGGATGTGGTGGGCGACTTGCCTACGGCGTGTCCAAGCAATTATCTCATTTCCGTAACCAGTCTGACCAATACCGATCAAAAAGCGGCCAACGCGGCATGGGGCGCCCAAAGTATCGACCTTGGCGCTTACGGCAAGGACGTATACTCCGCTGGTATCAACAATTCATATAACACCTACATGGGCACCTCTTTTGCCGCCCCCCAGGTAAGCGGCGCCGTTGGCTTGCTGTATTCAGCGCCCTGCCCCAACCTGGCTGCCATGGCAAAAGTCAATCCGGCCGCTGCCGCCCTTCGCGCCAGGGACCTAGTGCTGCTCAGCGCTACCCCAAACAACGACCTGGCCGGCAAAACGCTGACAGGCGGACGGCTCAATCTCTTTTCCCTTTTGCAAAATTATCAGGATCAGTGCGCCGGCTGCCTTGAACCGTTTGCCATTCAGATTGCCGATATCGGCGTTCAACAAGCTGCGATCCGCTGGTCGAAGGTGGCCAACGTACAATCTGTCAATTTGTACTGGCGAAAAAAAGGCAATACCGGCTGGAATCTGGCGCCTATGGCACAAAGTCCGTTTATACTGACAGGACTGGAAGCCTGTACAGAATATGAAATTTCACTGCGCGGCAATTGCGGCAGCGGAAACCTGAGTGACTGGTCGACGCCCCTTGTTTTTAAATCCGACGGCTGTTGTGCCCCGCCGGCTGCGATCAATGCCGGTAATATTACCCCTCATTCAGCCGCCCTGACCTGGAATAATCTGATCGCCGCCAACGGCTACCGGTTGCGCATCAAACCCCAGGACGGTTTCTGGACGGAATATTTATCCGGCGTTAATACGTTCCTTCTAAACGATTTATCGCCTTGCACCATTTACCAGGTACAAATTCAAACCCTCTGTGGGCAGGAAGAAACACCTTATTCAGACACATTCTCTTTCCGGACAAGTGGTTGCGGCGCCTGTATCGATAAAAATTACTGTGCAGCAAAAGGCAAGGCCGCTAATGATGAATGGATCGCGCGGGTGGAAATAGGCGACTGGAGCCATTCATCCGGCGGTGGATACGGCTACGAAGACCATACCGGCATGGCTGTGGACAGTGTGCTGGAATTATTGCCGCAAACCATCGTGCCCGTCAGTCTGACTCCTGCTTTTGCAGGCCTCGCCTATAAAGAATATTTTCGGATATATATCGATTACAACGGCGACGGCTTTTTCAGCGCGCCTGAAGAACTGGCTTTTGACCCCGGCTTTGCCAGCGAAGCCCAGGTAAACGGCGTCATCGAAGTGCCGCCGGCCACGGGCGACGCTTTCCTGACCCGGATGCGTATATTGATGAAATATAAAGGGCCCCAGGATACGCCGCCCGCCCCCTGTGAAAATTTTGAATTCGGTCAGGTAGAAGATTACTGCGTCCGGGTAAACAAAATAGTCATTGGCGCCAGCCAACAACCTGAACCTGCCCCATTGCGCATTTTTCCACAGCCGGCACTCGACCATGTCTTTATCGATTTGCCGCGAGGGGCAAATTCTCCGGCATATATAATAATTCAAGATGCCACCGGACGGGTAATTTTCAACGAAGCTTCCGCTCCCCTATCCTACCCCTTACGAATAAACATCTCCGGCTGGCCCGCCGGCATTTATGTCGCTTGCCTGAACGATGGCCAAAAAATATACCAACAGAAAATATTGAAAATCAGATGATGTTTGTGCGGTGTTATTCCAAATCCGCAAAAAACTTCCGCACTTCGGTGGCTTCCTTTGCCTTTATCCGGCCGGAAAGGATCAGCCGGATTTCACGCCGGCGCGCGGCGCTTTCGAACAGGTTTTGCTCTTCGTTCGACAAAGGCAGCACCTGAGGCACCGGAACAGGCGTTTTTCGGGCATCATCGAGGGCAACGAACGTGAAATAAGCATGGTTGCAACGCCTCGGGTTTTGCCCTTTAATATCGTTGGCGAACACTTCCACATATATTTCGACGGAGGAATTGAACGCGCGGGTCACCCGTGCTTCCAGCGTGATGACGTCGCCCACGCGAATGGGTTTTTGAAAAGAAATGTGGTCGACGGCCGCGGTTACCACGTGCGCTTCGCAATGTTTGCCAGCACAAATTGCCGCCACAATATCCATCCAGCGCATGAGATATCCTCCCATCAGATTCCCCATGGGATTGGTGTCGTTTGGCATGACCATTTCAGTCATAACCGTTTGGCTTTCAGAGACTTTTTTAGCCTCGATCATTATGTTAACGATAAAAGATGAAGGGTAAATTTGCGTCGCCCGTCTTATTCCTTAACGGGGACAAATTTTTGCCTGGTCGCCCAATAATAGCCCCCGAACAACGCGCCTGAAAAGAAAAGGTCGCCAAGAATGGTGTTATCCAGGAAAGGCAGACCTGCCGCGTAACAGGTCAGTAAACCGGCAAGGTTCTGCGGGTAAACGGGGGACCCCAACCAAACGCTGAAATTGCTGATCAGGAAAAATACGGCCGATCCCGTCAAACTGGCGGCAACCACCCTGGCCGGCGATACTGAGCCACTCAGAAACACCCAGCCAACTACAATAACCATCAAAAAAGATGCGTAAATCCACCAGGAAGTGATCCAGGCAAAG
>JAKLJF010000214.1 GCA_023151335.1 Thermoanaerobaculia bacterium
TATACGCGCCAGACGGCTGGTTTTGCCATTGCCGCATATTTCCGGACAATCCTTACCAATGAGGCGCCCTTTCAATTGTGGTTGAAGGGCGACAACAAAGCCATGAGCGATCAGCAAAAACGCGGTGCAACGCTTTTCTTCGGTAAGGCTGGTTGTGTAAGCTGTCACAATAGTCCCTCGCTGAATACCCTGCCGCACCAGTTTTTTGCCTTGGGCGTGAAAAATCTGTACCAAAGCGGTCATGAAGTTTTCCGCACAGGTCCCAGTGACAAGCGTAATTTTGGTCGCGGCGGCTTCACCGGCAGGCCGGAGGATATGCATAAATACAAGGTGCCGCAACTGTACAACCTCAAAAATATCGATTTTTATTTCCATGGCGCCAGCAAAAGGTCGTTGCGGGAAGTAGTGGAATATTTTAATGCCGGCATACCGGAGAACCCGGATGTGCCGCTCAGCCAAATCGCCACGCAATTTCGCCCGCTCGGCCTGACCGAGGCGGAAGTAAACGATCTTACCGAGTTTCTGGAAAACGGCCTGTACGATCCGAACCTGATACGATACGTGCCCACACAAACCAGGTCGGGCAATTGTTTTCCGAACAACGACCCCCTGTCCCGCGTGGAAATGGGATGTAATTGACAGGTTTCTGGTTAGAAGGTTACAGAACCCTTGGCATTTTAATTGGTTAGAGTCCAAGAGCAAAAGAACCCTCTAACCAGAAACCTTCTAACCAGAAACCTCAACTGAACCGGTTCATTGCCTGAAGCAGCCGGTCGGGCAGTTCTTCGCGGCAGGCGGCCTGGTAATCCTGAAAAGAACAGGGTATGAGGTAATGCCGCTGGTGTTTTTTGCGGGTGGTAACGGGGGTTTGCATCCACCAGCGGCCGCTGCGGATGCTTTTCCAAAACGTCAGTTGGTAATTCAGGCCCCGAAAATCCACGATGTATTCCGTCATCCCGTCTTAGGAAACCGGGAAATCGTTTTTCCGGTTAAAATACCCCTCCAGGAAATACCACAACATCTGGCTGACCGTCTGTGCCGTTTGGTCGCCCGCGTCGCGATCGAGGTGATAGCCATAAATGCCGAAGGAAGTCAGTTTGTCGCTCATGCCGGCATAGCGGCACAGTTGGCAGGCTTCCTCCGTAAAATAGCCTGATGGGGAGGCATTCTCTACGCCGGGCGCTTCGCATTGCTTTAGTGCGCCGAGATGAAAAGCAATCAGATCGGCATCGCGCAACACCGGTTCGGTTTCCTCGATGGCCGTCCGGGATTTGCCGAGACGCACCGTATCAAAATGGTTTTTACCCATAAAATCGAACCAGTCGGGCGCCATCTGATGGGTTTGACATCCGACAAGTCCGAAATGGAACAACAGCGGGTGCCGGGGTTGTAACAAGGGGGTGTAAACGGCGTCGGCCGCGGTTGTTTTGGCATTGGATCGGGCGAAACGCAGGCGTTCATCGATAACAGTCAGATTGACCAGCGATTTGGCTTCCTGGTAAGCCAGGAAATGAGCGCGAGCCAGTTCATCGCGTTGAGCCAGGATGACTGGCAATACCTTACCGCTCAACAATTCATAAATGACCGGTATCAGCATGTCCGGTTCGGCACGACGCAGGTTTCCAAGATCGGCAATAACGTTTTTTGGGAAAAAACATCCGGTACGGTAAAAATGGGCCCGAATGGCATTGGCTTCTTTTTCATTGGCTCCCAAGAGCGCAATACGGACGCCTTTCAATGCCGGCAACTGGTCGCCGTACAATAAGATATTTTTTCCCACCGAATGATCCGGCAATGATCCGGCCGCTTTGAGCAATGCCGGGCTCAGCGCCGTCAACCAGTTTTGTAACATAAGCGTACGTATGGTTTACGCGGCAAAAAAAGGAGTTTATTTTTCTTTTATCTACTTTTGCCCCCGTTTTCAAAACAATTTGCCTTAACCAACACGCACACCACGTCCGGATGGAGGAGCTGCTTACCCGCTACAAAGAAAAAAAACCCGAAATCGTTTTTGAATGGCATGACGACGACACCGGCGCAGAAGGCTGGATCGTCATTAATTCGCTGCGCAACGGCGCCGCCGGCGGAGGTACGCGCATGCGCAAAGGCCTGACCCGCGACGAGGTCATCTCCCTGGCCAAAGTCATGGAAATCAAATTCAGTGTTTGTGGCCCTGCGATTGGTGGCGCCAAAAGCGGTATCAACTTCGACCCCGCCGATCCGCGACGCTGGGAGGTGCTTACCCGCTGGTATAAAGCCGCATTGCCCCTCCTTAAACATTATTATGGTACCGGCGGCGACCTCAACGTGGATGAACTCAAGGATGTAGTGCCGATAACCGAAGACCTCGGGCTCTGGCATCCGCAGGAAGGTATTGTACGGGGACATCTGAAACCCACGGAAGGCCAACAAATCAATCTCATCGGCCAGTTGCGCTACGGCTGCACCAAGATCGTGGAAGACCCCGAATACGTACCCGAAGGCAGTGGCATCAAACACGCCGTGGCCGACCTGATCACCGGCTACGGCGTGGCCGAGTCGGTGCGGCATTTTTACGACCTCTATCACGAAACCACGCCGGCGGGCAAAACCGTGATCGTGCAGGGCTGGGGCAATGTCGCTTCGGCCGCGGCCTGTTATCTGGCCAAAGAAGGCGCCAAAATCATCGGTATCATCGACCGCGAGGGCGGGATCATCCATCCTGAAGGTCTGACACTCGACCAGGTAAAACATTTGTTTAATACCAAAAAAGGCAATAAACTCGACGCTCCAGGCATGCTGACTTTCGATGCGGTGAACGAACGTATCTGGAGCCTGGGCGCCAACATATTTATCCCCGGAGCCGCATCCCGGTTGGTTACCCGCGCCCAGGTAGATGCGCTGTTGGAGGGTAACATCGAGGTGATCGCCTGTGGCGCCAACGTGCCGTTTATTGACGATGAAATCTTTTTTGGGCCTACCGCCCGCTACGCCGACGAGCAGGCAGCCGTCATCCCCGATTTCATTGCCAATTGCGGCATGGCCCGTGTTTTTGCCTACCTGATGCAGTTCGACGCGGCTATGACCGATGCCGCCATTTTCGGCGATACGTCGGCTACTATACACCGTGCGTTAAAAGAAGTTAGAAAAATTAATGCTAAGCCAAATAATATTTCCTCAAACGCCCTATATTTGGCCCTTAGAAAGTTGGGTATTTGAAAATTCTTTGATAAAACACTACTGTAATTTCAAAAAAATAAAGAATTTTTGTCGCCCATTTCATTTGTGCGCCGTTCCAAAAGCGCTTAACTAAACTGTTAACATTTTTTAATTCTAAATGCAGTGACCCTATGACAGTTAGAAAATTAGTATTAGCTGTTCTTTTCATTTCTGCAACTTTCGGTCTTTCGGCACAGGAGCCTGCTCCCGCCGGAGGGGCCTATCGTTCATTTACCCCCGCCGACCAGTGGGAAGTAGGCTTACACGCCGGTGTACCCTTTATCCAGGGCGACCTGGATTCCAAACTGGGCTTCGGTGGCGGTCTTCACGTCCGCAAATCACTGGACCACATCTTCTCGATCCGGGCTAGCGCATTGTATGCCAAGGCTAAAAGTGAGGATGCCACCAATAACCGTTCCTCTGAAATGAGCTGGTTCTCCGGCTCCGGCCAACTGGTTGTAACCGTCAACAACTTCCGGTTCAACAAACCGTATCGTAAAATTGCCGTCAACGTATTTGCCGGCCTCGGCGCCACCAAATTCAAAACCGACTACACCAACATTCTTCAGGAAGACGGTTCGGAAGACGGTGAAATCGACAACGACCTCGCCGGCATGTTTGAAGTTGGTGCAGGCCTCGGTTTCCGCGTGAGCCCGAAATTCAACATCGGCCTCGAGTACACGGCTACCTCCGTGTTCGGTGAAGGCGCCGACCTGCTCGACGCCAGCAACAACTTCGGCCGCGACGTGACGACGTTCCGCGACTTCCTGCACTATCCGCACATTACCCTGAACTTCAACCTGGGTGGTACGGATAAGAAAACCGGCGCGAAAAGATCCGAGCCGCTCTACTGGGCCAACCCGATGGCTCAGGTGAGCGACGCTATCGCCGCCCTCGAAGCCCGTCCGGTATACGACCCGACCGACACCGACGGCGATGGCATCATCGACATGATCGACCAGGAAAAAGAAAGCCCGGCCGGCGCCCGCGTTGATACCAAAGGCGTTACGCTGGACAGCGACATGGACAAAGTGCTCGACTACAAAGACAAAGAGCCTTATTCGCCTCCCGGCTACCCGGTTGACGCCAATGGCGTTGCCCAGGTACCGAAGCCGATCACCGAGAACGACGTGAACCGCATCGTAGACGCTAAAATTGCTGCCATCAAATTCCCCAAAATGGAAGCTAACTGGTTCATGCCGCTGGTCAACTTCGACCAGCTACAATATCAACTACAGCGAATACGACAAGCTGTACCAGGTTGCCCAGGTGATGAAAAACAATCCGAACATACGCGTTACGGTTACGGGTAACACCGACCAGTCTGGCTCGGAAGGATACAACAACGTGCTTTCCTATAACCGCGCCAAAGCCGCTATCGAGTTCCTGGTAAACCAGCATGGTATCGACCGCAATCGCCTGGTGCTGGATTGGGCCGGTGAAAGCGCCGCGCTGGTGCCCATAAAAGGTGCTACGAAGCTCAACCGCCGCGCTGAATTCCGGGTTGCTAAAGACGGCGAAGCGGATAAAGCCCGTCCGGAAGGTCCGGAAGCCGGAAAAGGCCGTTTCATGGGCAACAAAGCCGGGTTCTGATTTAGTATCACGTAGTAGGGCAAAGCTGGATTTCCGGCAATGTTCTGATTTATGACCACCTGAGGCTGTCTCGTCACGTACGGGACAGCCTCAACTGTTTCTAACCCAATCCGTAATCCGCAATTATTCCGCCCTTCCGCCCTTCAGCCGCAGTATCCGGCCGGTTCGTTTGGCAAGCTCGGGATCGTGCGTAACCAGGACAAGGGTAGTGCCGGCGTTGCGATTGAGATCGAAAATCAAATCGACGATACCAGCGGCGTTGTCGACGTCGAGGTTGCCGGTGGGTTCGTCGGCAAACAGGATCTTCGGACTATTCGCAAAAGCGCGGGCAATACAAACCCGTTGTTGCTCTCCGCCGGAGAGCTGGGCGGGATAGTGATCCAGGCGCTTGCCAAGCCCCACTTTTTCAAGCCAGCCCCGGGCAATTTTTTCGGCGTTGGCATCGCCCCGCAGTTCAAGCGGCACCATCACGTTTTCCAGCGCGGTGAGGGTGGGAATCAGTTGAAAATTCTGAAAAATAAAGCCAACGTAGCGGTTGCGTACCTCGGCGCGTTCGTCTTCCGACAGTTCATCGAGGCGAATACCGTTGAGGGTAACGGAGCCGCTGCTCGCCCGGTCAAGGCCGGCACACAAACCCAACAGGGTGGTTTTACCGCTACCCGACGGGCCGACAATAGCAAAGGTGTCGCCGGCAGCGAGGTCGAAACTGACATCGTCCAGTACGGTCAACTGCTCCCCGCTGGCAGTTTTATATGTTTTGGTGAGGTGAGTGGTTGTGAGCATAAAAGTGGTTTGAAGGTACTGGCTTGAAGGTTATAGTACTCCGACAGACCAGATTTCCAGATAAAACAACAGTTGGTCAGATTGTTCGATTTTAATTCGTCCAAACATCATTATTCAGGGGTTAAACGAAAAATTCTTTTAGACGAACCCTCAAACCGGTAAGCCTCAAACCAGTAAGCTGAAAACTCAATAACTGATCCCGAGCGCCCGCAAGGTTTCAAAATCCACGTTTCCGTCGGCGGGCAGGTCCCGGTCTTTTTGAAATTCGGCAAGGGCTGCTTTGGTTCGGACGCCGAAGTTAGGTTCGGGCGCCCCTTTGAAATAGCCGAGCGCCTTCAGGGCGTCCTGAATCTGACGTACCGTGTATCCGGTGATCTTTTCGCCGCATACGATTTCCCGCCATTGGGAAAACCCGCCTTTATGCACCAGCTTGCGTTTCACAACGGGAGCGTATTCCGCAGGCACCGGTTCGTAAACGATCGTTGCAGGTTCTTTCAGGGCTTTGCGTTGTACAGGTTTGGTTTCGGCAGGGACTTCAACTTCCCGAATCCGGGCAGCTTGTTTCAGGATTTGTTTGGTAACCGTGATAAATTCGGCGGGCTCGCTGCCCTGTGGGGCGGGCAAGGAGGGTTTTAGCACAAACTTTTGAATGATCTTTGTTTCAGCTGATACAACGGTTTCCTGATAGGATGGCGGCGACTTCATTTTTTGTACCGGCATTTCCAGCGTTTTGGGAGCAATGAATGTGGTTTCCACACAATCGTCAGAACCTTCGCTGCCGCAGCCGGCAGGTTCCATTTTGGTATATTCCACGTATTGCGCAGGCGTTTCCACCAGGCACCAGACAAAACAATCTTCCGGGTCGGCGCCGAGGCAGTCGCGGTCTGCCTTTTTTCGCACCCAACGGGTGGAAGCAGCCCTGACCTCCACCCGGTCGGGTACCGGTTCGTACTGCATCGGAAGTACCTTCAGCACCGTGTAGGCATCTTCGGTAATGACCGATTTTGTGCCCGGTTCAAAAACAGCGTCTGTAACCGTGTATACTTTGAATTCCGGTTTGATGATAATAGTTTCCCGGATGGTATCATAAGCGGACGCAGCCAGCCGTTTGCCCGGCGGCGCCACCATGATCCGTTCCGTGACCGTTTCGAATTGGGCAGGTTCCGCGATATAACGGGTATAAGCTTCTTTTATAACAACATTTTCAGTCACTGTTTCAAAACGGGCAGGTACCACTTTGGGCGTTTCCGACGCTTCCCTTAAAACGATCTGTTCGGTTACCGTTTCGTATTTGTCAGGGGAAAAACACTTGGCATAACATTTACCCGGTTGGGCAAAAGGTATATCGTCGGGTTGGGCGACCAGGGTGGAGGTCATACCTGCCAACAACAAAACAGACAAACAATATCTCAACATAAATACGGTTTTTGAATCATTGGGCAAAAGTAGAAGGAAAAAGCAGCATAAACCCCCTCATTCTGTAATTCTCCCCATCTTTGCCCACTGCATACCGTCTATTGCATTCAGTGAATATGTCCTCCTACACGTCCCTTGCTGCCATCCAATCCGCACTGCTGGCCGGGAAAACCACTTGCCGGGCGTTGGTGGAACATTACCTGTCGGTGATCGAAAAAACACGCCACCTCAATGCATGGGTGGAAGTGTGGCCGGAAGAGGCGCTTGGCCAGGCGGAAGCCCTCGACGCCAGGATTGCCGGCTACCGGGTACAAAAAACCGCTGAGCCCGGCCGTCTTTTTGGCGCCGTTGTCAGTTTGAAAGACAATATTTGTTATGCCGGTCACCGGGTGAGCGCGGCATCCAAAATACTGGAGGGGTTTACCTCCCTGTATTCCGCAACCGCGGTTGAGCGAATACTGGCCGAAGACGCCATCATTATCGGACGCACGAATTGCGATCAGTTCGGGATGGGTTCGTCCAATGAAAACTCGGTGTATGGCCCCGTCCGTAACGCCGCCGATCCGGAGCGGGTATCCGGCGGCTCTTCCGGTGGCGCAGCCGTAGCCGTTCAAACGGACGGCTGCCTGGTAGCCCTGGGCAGCGATACCGGCGGCTCTATCCGCCAGCCTGCCGGTTTTTGCGGGCTCTGGGGTCTGAAGCCCACTTACGGACGTATTTCCCGCCATGGCCTGATCGCTTATGGTTCCTCCTTCGATCAAATTGGATTTATAGCCAATAACCCGGATGACATCGCCCGGTTCCTGGAAGTGACCGCCGGCCCGGATGCGTTCGACAGTACGGCGGGAATTTCGGATTTCCCCGAGGGATCGGGACGGATCGCGGATTTTTCCGGAAAACGGACGCAG
>JAKLJF010000215.1 GCA_023151335.1 Thermoanaerobaculia bacterium
TTACCTCCATCGCCCTGCCATTCGCCCTTGGCCTCGATCCGGCACTGCGGGTAGCGCCGCACGACTGGGACTGGCTCTGGATGCTCCTCCTCGCCTGGGTTTGCACACTCCTGCCTTATTACCTTACTTTGCGGGCCATGCGACATATTTCCGCCTTTGCCACCAACCTGACCATAAACCTCGAACCCGTGTACGGTGTTGTACTGGCCGGACTGATTTTCCGGGAAGACAAAGACCTCGAACCGGGCTTTTACCTGGGCGTCGCCATTATTCTGCTGGCCGTTTTCAGCCATCCGTTTTTAAAAAAATGGGTGGAAAAACGGGGAGGAGGGGTGTGAGGGTTTATGAGGGTTTAGAGGGTTTAGAGAGTTTATGAGGGTTTATGAGGGTTTAGAGAGTTTAGAGAGTTTAGAGGGTTTAGTGGGTTTAGACTGATTTTCAACTTGCAATATCATGTTATTCAAATTGATCTTTACGCTCCTTGGCATTCTGTGGCTGATACAGGCCTTGCGGCCATATTTCCGGGTGCAGCAGGAATCGCCCGCTTCGCCGCCGTCTGAAAAAAGCCGTTTTGACCATAACGGCGATTATATTGACTACGAAGAAATTAAATAAATCTTCATCTGAGCGCCTCCACCTGAACCTTCAACTTTCGAACTTCAACCTTCAAACTTTCCATGCACGCCATACGCGAAACGAATTTCCATCTGCCTGGCCAAACGGCCTTTTACCGCGGTAAAGTACGCGACGTGTACACGGTCGGCGACCGTTTGGTGATGGTGGCCAGCGACCGTATTTCCGCTTTCGACCATATTTTGCCCCGCCCCATCCCTTTCAAAGGCGCCGTGCTGAACCAGATAGCCGCGTACTTCCTCAACGCCACCCGCGATGTGTGTCCCAACTGGCTCATTGCCGCCCCCGACCCCAATGTGGCTATCGGGCATCGTTGTGAGCCGGTACGGGTGGAAATGGTGATCCGGGGTTACCTCGCCGGCCATGCCGCCCGCACCTATTCCGCCGGGGGGCGTTTGTTGTGCGGCGTGTCCTTGCCGGAGGGTTTGCGCGAAAACGACCCGTTCCCGGAGCCCATCATCACGCCCACCACCAAAGCCGAGGCCGGACACGATGAAGATATTTCCCGGGAAGAAATCCTGTCGCGCGGTATCGTGAGCCGGACCGATTACGAACAAATGGAAGCCTACACCCGCGCCCTGTTCCGCCGGGGCTCCGAAATGGCCGCCCGTCAGGGCCTTATCCTGGTGGATACCAAGTATGAATTTGGTAAAAAAGACGGCCGGATTCTGCTTATGGATGAAATCCATACGCCGGATAGCTCGCGGTATTTCTACGCCGACGGCTATGCCGAGCGTCAGGCCCGCAGCGAAAAGCAGCGCCAGCTTAGCAAGGAATTTGTGCGGGAATGGCTCATGGCCAACGGTTTTCAGGGCAAGGAAGGGCAAAAAATGCCTGACATGCCCGACGTATTTGTGGAAGAGATCTCCGCGCGGTATATTGAATTGTACGAAAAAGTGACCGGTTTGCCCTTTCTGAAAGACGAATCGGGCGATCCGCTGGCGCGTATCGAGCGGAATATTCTAACGGCACTGGGCAGTTAAACCGTGGGAGGCAAACCGGTAAAGCGCCGAATTTACGGGTATAAACCCCTACCTTTACGCTCCAACAATCCGGTTTTATCATGCGTTGTATCGTTTTATTTTTTCTTCTGGTTGCACCAATTTTCATGCTTGCCCAAACGCCTGTAACCAGTAACCTTAAACCTGTAACCAGCAACCTTTCTTACGTCAATCCCTTCATCGGCACCGATGCCCACGGACACACCTATCCCGGCGCCGCTGCCCCTTTCGGCATGGTGCAACTCAGCCCCGACACACGCCTCGAAGGCTGGGACGGCTGCTCCGGTTACCACTATTCCGATTCCCTGATCTACGGATTCAGCCACACGCACCTGAGTGGCACCGGGGTGCCCGACTATTGCGACATCCTGCTCCAGCCATACCTCGGCAGGGCCCGGCTGGAGCCCGCGGATTATGCCACACCCTTCCGCAAAAACGACGAGCATGCCGAACCGGGCTACTATGCCGTTCGCTTTGACAAAGACGACATTTCCATCGAACTGACCGCCACCGAGCGCGTGGGGTTGCACCGGTATATTTATCCCAAAAATCGCGAGATCGGCCATGTTCTGATCGACCTGCGACACCGCGACGAAGTGATAGAATCCGCCATGAGCGTCGTCAGCGACCGGGAACTGGAGGGCTACCGCGTTTCCCGTTCCTGGGCCAAAGAGCAGCACGTTTATTTTGTGATCCGGTTTTCGCGACCGTTTTTTAATGCCAAAGTGCTCGATCTTTCCCAAAACCCGCGGGTGTCGCAACGCTCCGTCACGAGCAGGGAGATCGTCGGGCTGCTCGATTTTTATAGTTACGAAGGACTGCCCGTGGTGGTCACGGTCGGTATTTCCGCGGTAAGCGTTGAAGGCGCCCGGAAAAACCTGGAAGCCGAGTGTAATCATTTCGATTTCGACCGGGTGAAAACAGAAACCCAGGCCAAATGGGCCGCGCAACTTGGCAAAATCGACGTTGAGGGCGGTTCGGATGCCCAAAAAACCGCGTTTTACACGGCGCTTTACCACACCATGATCGCGCCCAATATTTATTCCGATGCGGACGGGCAATACCGCGGCCGCGACATGAAAATTCATCAAACCAACGGCCACGACCAATACACCGTGTTTTCCCTTTGGGACACTTACCGGGCCTGCAACCCCCTGTACACCATCCTGGAGCCCAAACGAACGGGCGATTTTATACAAACCTTTCTGCGCCAGTACGAACAAGGCGGCCTGCTGCCCATTTGGGAACTGGGCGCCTGCGAAACCGATTGCATGATCGGCAACCACGCTATCCCCGTGATCGCCGACGCCTGGCTCAAGGGTATCCGCGGCTACAACGGCAACCAAGCGCTTGAAGCCATGCTCGTCAGCGCCAATCAGGACCGTTACGGGCTGAAATGGTATAAAAGACTGGGCTACATTCCTTCCGACGAAGAACCCGAATCGGTGTCCAAAACCCTTGAATATGCTTTCGACGACTGGTGCATCGCGCAAATGGCCCGCGACCTGGGCCGGAAAGACGTGTACGACACCTTCATCCGCCGGGCACAGCATTATAAAAACCTGTTCGATCCTTCCACCGGCTTTTTCCGGGCCAAAAACAACGCCACCTGGCACGAACCCTTCGACCCCTTCGAGGTAAATTTCAATTACACCGAGGCCAACGCCTGGCAATACCGCTTCGCCGCGCCGCAGGACGTGTCGGGCATGATGCGCATGGCCGGCGGACGGCAGGCCTTTGCCGTACAACTGGATTCCATTTTTTCGGCAAACGCCAAAACGACGGGCCGCCAGCAAGCCGACATTACCGGCCTCATCGGTCAGTATGTACAGGGCAACGAACCCAGCCACCATATCGCCTACCTGTACAATTTTGCCGGCCAGCCCTGGAAAACCCAGCAGCGCGTCCGGCAAATCATGGACGAACAATACTCCGACCGGCCCGACGGCCTGAGCGGCAACGAAGACTGCGGCCAGATGTCGGCCTGGTATGTGTTTTCGGCCCTGGGGTTTTATCCGGTCGTGCCTGCCGGCGGCCAGTACGTCATCGGTACGCCGTTGTTTGAAAAAGCCGTGATCCGGCTCGACAACGGCAAGTCGTTTACCATCGGGGCGCCCGGCGTTTCTTCCAAACGTTGTTTTATCCGCTCTGCCTCCCTCAACGGGCAGCCTCTGACGAAAACCTGGTTTACGCACGAAGACCTGCTCCAGGGGGGTACGCTGACATTTACCATGTCGGAACAAGCATCGGAATGGGGCAAAAACGACGCCGATTGCCCGGTTTCCGCCATCGATGAGGCCCTGATCGTACCCGTGCCCTATATCACCGGCGCCAAACGGGTGTTTCAGGACAGCCAAAACCTCACGCTGGGTTGTGCTGACCCGGCAGCGGCTATTTACTACCTGATCAAAAAAGACCCGGATGCGCCGGACGGCGATTACCGGCGTTATAAAGATCCTGTGCCGATCCGGGAAAATACGTTTATTAAATTTTACGCCGAACGGGAAGGCGGTAAAAGCCCTGTTGCGGCAGCGGAATTTTTTAAACTCCGCTCCGACCTGCGCGTGTCGCGGTATGCCAATCAATACAATCCCCAATACACGGGCGGCGGCGACCAGGCTTTGGTGGACCTGCAGCCCGGCGGCGCCGATTTCCGTTCCGGTCGCTGGCAGGGCTACGAGGGCGTCGACCTGGACGTGGTGATCGATCTGGGCAGTGTCAGGCCGCTGCAAAAACTCAGCGCCAATTTTCTGCAGGATGAAAATTCCTGGATTTTTTTTCCAACAAAAATAAAAATCGAAGCGTCTAACGACGGCGAACACTTCACGCCGGTCGGCGAAACCGGCAATGACATTCCGCCGACCGCGACCGGTTCTTTACAACACAAATGGACCATTTTGTTTGAAGGCGTCGAAGCCCGCTACGTGCGCGTTGTGGGCGTTTCCCTGGGGCAATGCCCGCCGGGACACAAAGGCGCCGGCAATCCCTGCTGGTTGTTTGTGGACGAAGTGCACGTGGAATGACGTATTTTTACGAACTTTGTGAAATACTTTGGCAACGTTTCTCAAACTTTAAAGTTTGGGAAACGTACCTCAGACGTACCAAAGCACCCAAACCTGACGCACAGTGCCGCATTATCGTATCATACTCCTGCTTGTTCTCGTATTCCTGCCGGTAGCCGCGCTGTCCGCCCAGGACGTGGAGGAGTTGGAGCATTCCACTGCCGAAGTAGACAATCTGCTTGAAAAAGCCCAGGGCCTGCGCTCCGACGCTGAAATGTACGCCACGGCCAACCAAAGCCTGGCCATTGCCCGCGACCTGCGCTACGACGGCGGTATTGTGCGCGCTTCCATCCTGCTGGCCCAGGTGTGCGTGCGCACAAACAAGGTGGAAGAGGCCCTGCAACACTACCTGGAAGCCGAGGAAAAATTGCGCCCCGGCGAAACCCAGGCGCCTTTATTGTTGAATAAATCCGCGCTGATAACGGTATATTCAGGCTTGGGCGATCTTTTTTTCCAACAAAACCTGTACGATAGCGCCCGGCGCTACTACCGTAAAATACTCGCACTGTCGCCGCAAAATTACCCCGTCATGGAAAAAGCGGCCGACGCCTGCCTGCATGAAATGCGATTCGACAGCGCCGAAACCATTTACCGGGAACTCGTCGCGCATTTCAAAGAGGAAGGCAACAATGCCAGACTGGTACAAATACACCAGAAAATGGCCAATGCTTACAGCAACGCCGGCAATGCCGGTAAAGGGCTGTATTATTACCTCACCATCGAAGATATCGTGGAACGTTACGGCAGCCCGGAGGAAAAAGCGGTGATGTACAATAACATGGGCAAGCAATACGCCGTGCTCCACGATTATACCCAGGCGCTGGAATATTTCAAAAAGTCAGAAATACAGTGCAAGTTCGTCACCTGCGATTACCTCCAGGTGCTGTACGCCAACATGGGCATTGCCCTGCACAATACCGGCAACAGCAAAGCCGGCATCGACTATCTGCTGAAAGCGCGGCGCCTGCTGGAAGCGCAAAAAGACTGGCCCTCTGTGGCCAACCTGGAACACCTCACGGCCCGGGTATATTTCAGCGACCGGGATGTGTACAACGCGCTGACCCACAACAACGAAGCCATACGGTTCGCCACCGATACGCGCCAAAGCGACGTTCTGGCCAACGCTTACCGCACTGCCGCCGAAATTTATTACCAGTTGTACGACTTCGAAAAGGCCTTCGATTTTTACCAGAAATACCTCATCCTCAACGACTCGATGCGCCTTAAAGAGCAGGCCCGCCAGCAAAGCATCGAGCAGCAGCGCACCCTGCTCAGCGCGGCGGAAGGGCAGATCAAATACCTCATCGCCCGACAGAATTTCAAAGACCTTGAATTGCAACAGTCGCGCTACGAACAGGAACGCCTGAAATTGCTCAATGAAAATCTCGCACTCGAAACCGAACGCCGCAAAGACGAGGTGCGCCTGCTGCAAATCCAGCAGGACGTGGACCAGGCCAAACTGCGCGAAAAAACCCTGCAGGCCCTGCAGGCCCAGCAACAACTCCGGCTGAAAGAACAACAACTGGACGCCAAAGAAAAAGAAGGCCTTATTGCCAGCCTTCGGCAAAAGGAACAGATCGACCGGGCTCAACGGCTGACCGACAGCGTCCGGGTAGTACAACTTCGCCGGGATCAGGAATTTCAGCAACGGGAGCAGGCAAACTTTAAAAAATTTGCCTACGGCCTGGGCGGTCTGGGCCTTATCATCGCGATCCTGCTGGGGATCGGTTGGGCGATGGCCCGGCGCGCGAGCCGGCGGCTGGCCATTCAAAACCGGAAAATTGAAGCGCAGAAAGAACAGATCGAGCTGGAACGCCAAAAGAGCGACCGGCTGCTGCTCAATATCCTGCCCGATGAAGTGGCCCAGGAATTGCGTACGCACGGTTACGCGAGCCCGCGGTTCTATGGCGCGGCCACGGTGTTATTCACCGACTTCCTCAATTTCACCAAACTCTCCCAAACCCTTACGCCCGAACGGCTGATCGACGAACTGGATGAATGTTTTCTGGCATTTGATGAAATCTGTGAAAAATACGGCCTGGAAAAGATCAAAACCATCGGCGACGCCTTTATGTGCGCCGGCGGTTTGCCGGTGCCCAATGAAACCCACCCCGTCGACGCCGTAAAAGCCGCCCTTGAAATGCTCGCCTGGCTGGAGCGCCGCAACCGGGAGAACCCCGACGCCGTGTTCCGCGATATGCGCATCGGCGTACATACCGGCCCGGTTATTGCCGGCGTGATCGGGAAAAACAAATTCGCCTACGACATCTGGGGCGACGCCGTCAACCTCGCCGCCCGGCTCGAAGAACTCGGCGAACCCGGACGCGTCAATATTTCGGGCGCCACCTGCGAAGAGGTAAAACACCATTTCCACTGTGCCTATCGGGGTAAAAAAGAAGTGCACAACAAAGGACTTGTCGACATGTATTTTATCGAAGGGCTTGCTGCTTCAAACGGCAATGGCCACGCTAAACCGGCAAGCGAAAACTAATTTAACCACTCCAGCGCTTTTTTAATGGCTTCATCTTGCTCCGGTTCAGCGTCCGGAACAAAGGTCGCCGGCACGTCCGCGGGGATACTGTCCTTGTACAAACGCCCCTCCCGGTCGGCTAAATAACTCGTCGCGATAGACATGGTCACACCGGCAGGCAATTGTTTCCAGTCGGTTTCGGTAGTGAAACCCGCCGTTGGCTCGCCAAAAAAACGCGTATTGGGCCGCCCTTTAAAGGCGACGGCCACCACTTCGCCCGAACTGACGGTGTACCGGCTGGTCAGCACGGCCACTTTTGGCGGCTCCGGGAAAGGGCATGGGTTTTCCTGATCGACACTCCGGTGAATATTGTAGTACACATCGCCGTCCTTTATGCTCCAGGTGGAAAAACGGTTGCTGTCGCCGTCGAATGATCCGCCTATCTCACCCTCGCCGAGCAAATTGGCTACGCCGGCCAGCATGGGGAACATGTTGCCGCCGCCGTTGTACCGCAGGTCGACGATCCAATGCCGCGCGCCCAGCGCCTGCAGCGAACAAACTGCCGCCTGCAACGGCGCCGCCAGCAGGGCATTGTCGCCCATAGGCATACCTACCAGGCGCAGATAACCGGTTTGACCGGGCAGCATGGCCGACTGAAATTGCTGCCGGCCCGACTGAATGGCGCCCCATACTTTGGGGTCGATCGTCTGCTGGTAAGGCGTGGGTTC
>JAKLJF010000216.1 GCA_023151335.1 Thermoanaerobaculia bacterium
AACTCGACACGGAAAGCCAGGGTTATTCCTTTCAGCCGCAAACTTTCGTACTTGCCCGTTTTGGATTGTTCACCCGATTAATCGTAACCCCGCCCGGGCTTTTGCTGGCGCAAAAACTGCACACCCTCGTCAACCGCCCCCGTGCAAAGGGGCGGGATTACTTCGATGTGGTGTTCCTTTTTTCGCAAAACCACCTGCCGGACTACGGCTACCTCGAAGCCAAAATGTCTGCCGGAACGCCGGAACTACTACGAACCGCGATTTTCAAGTTGCTAGACTCGGTTGACCTCAACGCTTTGGCTGCCGACGTCCGCCCTTTTCTTTTCAACCCCGACGATGACCGGCGGGTGCGATACTTCCGGGAATTTTGGGAGCAGGTGAAATTGTAATTGGATAATAAACTTTGGATGATGAAGAAAATAGCAATTGCCTTCCTTTTATCGCTGGCATGGAGCGCCGGTTTTGCATAAAACCTAAGTAAAATTGACAGCTTGAAACAGGAGCTCCTTAAAGCCGACCATGATACCAACAAGGTAAAAATTTTCTTGAATTTGTCCCGGGTATTCTCTGACACGGACAGCAGTTTGTTTTATGCCCGGAAAGGCTTGGAACTCTCGAAAAAAATTAACTATACCAAGGGTGAAGGCGGCAGTTTATATAGGATAAGTGTCGTTTACCAACAAAAAGGCGACGTAATCTCCCAATCGGACTATATCCATAGAAGCCTTGAAATTTAAAAAAAAAACCGGGAACGAGCGCGGGATAATGAGTGCACTTGAAATGGCTGCCTTCCATTATTATTGGCTGAATGATTTCAGGAGCGAATTGGACGTTTGCCACTTGCCCGCGTTGAAAATTGCCATTAAATTGAGAGACACCAGTTGGATGGCAGGCATACTTGGAAATATTGGGGAGAAATATATAGCGCTCGGTCAGCTCGATTCCGCCGAGTTAACCCTGACAGAAGGGTATCGGCTTGTGCGACAAAAATTGGCATCCATGGACAAAAATGACCCCGCCTATATGTTTGCCCAAAGTGACGCTGCCTACATTTATTCGAAGTTGGGGGCTTTGAAAAGGCATAAACAGGAAAACAGAGAGGCGCTCGTTTATCTCGGGCAAGCATTGGCTTTATCTATTGAATCCCGTGATTCGATACGGATGGCGTGGGTTTTCTATGAATTTTCAAAAACATATTGGGAAACGAAACAACTCGATTCATCCCTTTATTATGCCGGGCAGACGTTGCGTATCGCCCAAGGGGTGAGCGACTCTTTGGAATTAACGCAAGAAGCGGACGATCTGATTTCCAGGATTTATGAAAAACTGGGGGATTTTAAAAAAGCGCTCCGCTATAAACAAATGGCATTGGACGCTAGGGAAAAATTGTACAATGATAATAAAAAGAAGGAGCTTAATAATATCACATTTCGGATAAAACAAAGCGAACTGGAATTCGCCGCCGCCGAAAAGCAATATCGGAGCCGGTTTCTCCTGTATTCTGTCCTGGCAGGATTGTTCGTCATACTGTTCATCGCTTCAATTCTTTACTACCAAAATCGTCAAAAGCAAAAAGCAAATGCCATTTTAGAAAAAACGCTTTCCAACCTTCAATCCACCCAAACCCAACTCATCCAGTCCGAAAAACTCGCCTCCCTCGGCGAGCTCACCGCCGGCATCGCCCACGAAATCCAGAATCCGCTCAATTTTGTCAATAATTTCTCGGAGTTGAGCGTGGATTTGACAAAAGATTTAAAAGATGAAATCAGTAAACCGGATGTTGACAAAGACTATGTTGATGAGTTATTAACCGATTTGACCCAAAATCAGGAGAAGATCAACCACCACGGCAAACGCGCCGCCGCCATCGTCAGCGGCATGTTGTACCATGCCCGCGCCAGCACCGGCAAAAAAGAACCCACCGACCTCAACGCCCTCGCTGACGAGTACCTGCGCCTGGCCTACCACGGCCTGCGTGCCAAAAACCCCAACTTCAACGCCAAAATGGTCACGGATTTTGACCCGACTGTAGGGAAAGTGGAAGTGATCCCGCAGGATATGGGCCGGGTGCTGCTGAATCTGATCAATAATGCGTTTTACGCGGTGCAACAGCGGCAGCGCAGCGCGGCGCAAGACCTTCCAGGTTTGCAAAACCTGGAAGGTCTGTACGCACCTACCGTCACCGTTTCCACCCAAAAAACGGATAATCAAATCGTTATAAAGGTCAAAGACAACGGCACAGGCATCCCGGAGGAGGTAAAAGCAAAGATTTTCCAGCCATTTTTCACCACCAAACCGACGGGACAGGGCACTGGGCTGGGCTTGAGTTTGGCGTATGACATTGTGGTGAAGGGGCATGGGGGGACGCTGGAGGTGGAGAGTACGGAAGATGTTGGGTCGGAATTTATTATTCAATTACCCTGTTGAAACAGGATTGTTCAGAAAAGTGTGCCACATCTTATGAAAGTTCACCGATATGTGTACTTTTGTTGGAACACTTTCATGTTTCCAATTTTACATATTCCCTTCATCTAAAGCAATCTGGCATTTATGCCGCGCGCTTTCCAACCTTCACCACTATGAAAACTATTTTTCTTTTTCTCGCCATCGGGATTGTTTCATCCATGATGCTTTTAAAGGATGTCACTCCGGGCGATCCGATTCCAGGTTGTGACGTCAAGGTCGGCAGAAAACCACCCGGCGGCAACGCTTTGGCTACAACAGTCACGGACACCTCCGGTTATTTTGAGTTCAACAATCTGGAAGCAGGCAACGGCTATTACGTTGAATTTGACCTCGCAGCGTTGGGTCTCGATACAAGTAGCATACCAGCCGTGATTGAAGGCATCGGTATCTTAGTGTCCAGTCCGAGGGCAACGGAAGCGAAACAGAAGGACACATATGGAAAACAAAAGGCCGAAGACGCAAAACAAAAGGGGAAAGGTGGTGGAAGCAACACGATAATACAGGATGATAGGAAGGATGGGGGTGCGACCACTGCATCAATCACGAGAATTTTTGGCAATGTGGAAGCGACAGTGACGGTTGATAGCAACAGTATTCGAGGAACCCTGCGTTATAAAAATGAATAGAGCCGTCTATTTTAAAATCTGAAAAAGGTTGCTGTATTGATCCGTCCACAAGCGAAACCTGTTTTCCGGGACCAGTCCGGAGACATCTAGTCCGTGCTCACGGATTGGAGGCGAGGTCAAAAAATCGGTGTTTCGCGTTAGTAATATCCAGTCAGACCTAACCATCCCCCAGTCGTTGAAATAGCTGGTGACCAATTTGGCTTGCCATTGAAAATGCGTCGCTAATTGTTGCACGACCGGCAGTAGATTCACGTAAGTATTCGTTGCATGAACGGCGATGATACCCCGGTTCGGGTCGCGTAAGTGGCGGAAATACACCTCAAACGCTTCTTGGGTCAACAGATGAACCGGAATTGCATCGCCGGTGAAGGCATCGAGCGCTATCAGGTCATATTTTTGAGCCTGCTGTCGTTCCATCCGGATGCGCGCATCGCCCGGCTCGATGTGCATTTTTGCCGGTGAATTCCTTAAATACGAGAAATGTTTTTGGGCAATTTCAATGACGTCCGGATTGATTTCATAAAAACAATAATAATCGCCCGGCCTGCCGTATGTCGCAAGGCACCCTGCACCCAGCCCAACAACAGCGACCCGCGCCGGCTTATCGATTTTGCAAATATGGTTAAACGCAATCCCAATGCCGCTTTCCCGGACGTAATACGCGGTCGGCATTTTGCGCCGGATTGAATCCTGGAATTGGGAGCCGTGGAGAATTCGCCCATGCAGCAATTCACGGATGTGATCAGCACTGCCCACCTTGAAATCCTTTACCTTCAGGACACCGTAAAAATTGCGTTTCAAAAGGATTGCTTCGGCGTCGTAAGTTTTGAATTGTGCCCACACAACAAACATCAACAAAAAAACACACCCAACGAGCGCTACCCTCCTTTTCCAAGTTCGATTGAGCCAAATCGTTTGCCTCAAGCTATCCGACAACACAAATACCGCGAGCAAGTACCCGCCGACGAAGCCCAAGCCAATCTCGAAGTTGAAATTGAAAATCTGCGGACAGATCAAGGCGACAAAGATGCCGCCAAGCGCGCCACCGGTTGACATCAATAAATAGAATTCTGTAAGGCGCCGCGATGGCGGTTTGCGCCGCACCAACTCGCCATGACAAATCATGCAGAGGCAAAAAAACATGGCAAGATACACGAACGACTCCCCGGCAAATTCGGAAACCCCAACCCGTAATGACAGGCCGAGTATATCAAAGACACTATTGAGGAAACCAGCTAACCCGGAAAAATACGCCTCAACCAGGAGAACTTTGTAATCGATAGTAACGATATCCATGTTTTGGTTAATCCAATGAATTGAACCATTTACTACCTCATTGATTTCGGAAGAGAGCTCGACTAAGCAAATCCACGATAAAAAAAAGCCGAACATAAAACTGAAAAAACGGCGTTGATACCAATCTTCCGTACCAAAACAAAGTGTGAAGGAGAGCAAGTATAAACTCAACGGCAGTATCCAAAAAAACGGAATTACTGCCACGTCCTGGCAGAGATGAGCAGTCACGGCGAGCAAAGCCACAGATGACAGCATTGGCAATACGGCCCATGCGAGTCGATGTTTGAACAGGGATGGGGTGTCCGCCTTTTCCTCCTTGATTTCCGGTTTTGCCGGCGATACGGTATGAGTTATTGTCATCGCTGCAACGTATGCCAAACCAAGGTTCGAAAACGAGCGGGTAACTTATTAGCGCGAGGAGCGACCCGATATTGGAAAGTGCATACAGCCGAAAAGGCAGGCGCCCAGGATAAACCCGGTTGAGCCATGCTGTGAGCAGCGGCGCCGTCGAGGCAAGCATGAAATATGGCAAGCCAATTTTTGCCAACAACAGTACCAATATCCTAAACGTGGGCTGGGCGCCATCAATGGGTTTCCATTCTTCGCCAGGCATGATAGGCAATATACAAGCCGCTGCAATCAGGAATACTATGTGAATCTGCATCTGCCGCCCAGGCGATATAGCGCTGCTGAGCAAATGCGCGTAGGCATACCCGCCGAGCAAAACAACTTGAAAAAACATCAGACAGGTCGTCCAAACGGCTGCCCCGCCACCAAACCACGGCAAAATCATGCGGCTGATGATGGGTTGGACTTGAAAAAGCAGGAAGGCGCTGAGGAATATCGTAAAAGCAGAAAACCAGGCGAATCGGCTGCTTGCAGAAGATGAAGGCGTAACAGGCATGTTGATTTTTTTATTTGATGATTTGGGGCACCGAGGCTTGACCATCCTTGTTTCAAAGGTTTTTTCCGACACAAAACTTGCATTCAGCCACAATATCTTCTTAAAAATTGCAAGTAAAGTTGAAAATCGTATTTTTCCTGATTGTCCCTACATTTGAGCAAACATGTGAAAAAACAGTCTTGTTGCTCACTCTACTTTGTCAAATTAAAAGAAAACAGTACCCTTAAACATGGCGTCATGCTGAGCGCGAGGGTAGTTTGGGTTTTTGAGATACAACCTATGAAATACGTATTTTTCCTGCTCCCTGCCATTTCATTTTTTACCCCGAACGCCCTGGCTCAACCGGATACTTACGACCCTGAAGCCCGGCTCCGGGACCTCGGCATCGTTTTGCCGGCGCCTTCCCAGCCCGTGGCCAATTACGTCCATGTCGTGCGGACGGGCAACCTGCTCTTTCTCGCCGGCAAAGGGCCTTCCAAACCGGAAGGCGGTTATATTACCGGTAAAGTCGGAACGGAACTGAGCGTGGAGCAAGGCTACGAAGCGGCCCGGCTGACCGCCATTCATCAACTGGCGGTACTGAAAGCCGAACTGGGCGATTTGAAAAAAGTAAAACGCATCGTGAAGGTACTCGGCATGGTGAATTGTAATCCTGATTTTGCCAACCAGCCGGAAGTGATCAACGGCTTTTCCGACCTCATGGTGCAGGTGTTCGGCGAACGGGGCAAACATGCCCGCTCGGCGGTGGGCATGATCGCGCTGCCGCGCAATATGGCAGTGGAAATAGAAATGATCGTGGAGGCGGAGGAATGAGGCGGCAGGTAAAAAAGCCAAATGCACTCATTCGCCGCGCCGCATTTCATCCAATGGCAGTTCAAATCCCGGCAGCACACCTTCGCCGGATAGTTTTTTTCCGGCAAAGCCCTCTATTGTTTCAACTTCCCGGCCAGGGCGGTAGACATAAACTTTCTCTTCGTAAGTTCTGTTTCGAATGCCAAAAATAATCTTTTCAGCCTGAAGTAAAAAACGCCGCCGTCCCGGAAACCCGGAACGGCGGCGTTGTATTCGTCATTACTTTAACCTTGCACCTTGGGCGAAACGCAAGTCGTAAGTCGCACAAGTCGTAAGTCTTTATTCTTCATCTTCCACCAGCACTTCTTCCCCACCCTGATCGCGGAAGGGCCGGCCGGAGCCGGTGACTTGCAGGCGGTCGTATTGGCGCATGCCGGTACCTGCCGGGATTTTCTTGCCCACGATGACGTTCTCTTTCAAGCCCATCAGGTGGTCTTTTTTCGCGGCGATGGCGGCGGTGCTGAGCACTTTGGTGGTTTCCTGGAAGGATGCCGCGGAAATCCACGATTCGGTGCCGAGTGAAGCCTTGGTGATACCGAGCAGCATATTCACGGCAGTGGCCGGGAGCGCGTCGCGGTATTCCACGAGTTTTTTATCGTTGCGCTTGAGGAAAGAGTTTTCTTCTCGTACCTGGCGCAGCGACACCAGCGCGCCGGCGCGCAGTTTGGCGCTGTCGCCCGGATCGGTGATGAACTTCTTGTCAAATATCCAGTCGTTGTAATCGATGAACTCGTTGCGGTCCACGGGTTCGCCTTCGAGGAAGTGCGTGTCGCCCGGATCAACGATCTCAAGACGGCGCAGCATCTGGCGTACGATCACTTCGATGTGTTTGTCGTTGATGTTGATACCCTGCGAGCGATAAACTTCCTGTACGCCGTTGACGAGGTAAGCAGAGGCGGCAAACGGCCCGGCGATAGCCAGGATGTCTTTCACCGCGATGGTGCCTTCCGTGAGCGCTGTGCCGGCCCGCACGAAGTCGCCTTCCTGCATGAGGATATGGCGGGTGAGCGGGATCAGGTATTTGCGTTTCTGACCGTCTTTGGCTTCGATCATGCACTCGCGGTTGCCGCGTTTGATGGAACCGAAGGTGATCACGCCGTCGATTTCAGCCACAATAGCCGGGTTCGACGGGTTCCGGGCTTCGAACAGTTCGGTTACGCGCGGCAGACCGCCCGTGATGTCGGCGATTTTACCCAGTTTACGCGGGATTTTTACGATCTGTTCGCCGGCTTTCACTTCGTCTGCATCGTCTACGGAAATGTAAGCGCCCACCGGCATCGAGTAGTTTTTCAACTCTTCGCCCGTTTTGGCGTCCACGATAGCGATCGAAGGGATTTTGCGTTTGTTCTTACTTTCAATGACCACCTTTTCGGAGAAGCCGGTCTGGTCGTCGCGTTCCATGCGGTAGTTGACGCCTTCCTCCAGATTATGATAACGGACGATACCTGCAAATTCGCTGACGATCACGGCGTTAAACGGATCCCATTCGCAAATTTTCACGCCCTTGTCCAGTTCCTGACCGTCTTTTACAAACAGGAAAGAGCCGTAAGGAATATGGCTTTGCGAAAGCATGCGGCCGGTTTTGGCATCGACGATACGCAATTCGCCCGTACGCGATACCACCACTTGCACGGGTTTACCCTCGGCATCCTGGCTGGTAACGGTTTTGATGGAGTCGAATTCGATCCGTCCCGCGTTACGGGTAACGATCTCGTTTTCCGTTTTGCCGATCATAGCCGTACCA
>JAKLJF010000217.1 GCA_023151335.1 Thermoanaerobaculia bacterium
AGGTGGCCCAAATTAGCGACGGCCCCGCCCTTCTTTCGGGATTATTCCCCGACAGCACCAAAAACGGCTGGCACCACGTGGCCCTCACCGCGGACGAAGCCGGCAAAGGCCGCCTGTACATCGACGGCCGGCTCATCGAGATCAACGACCTGCCGCCCATACCAGCCGCCGACGAGCTCCGCATCGGATCGCATACCGGGCTGGCCGGAAACTGGGAAGGCCGGCTCGACGAACTGCGCATCTACCACCGCCGGCTCGACGAACTCGATCTCGGCGAAGCCATGATGGGAACCGCTTCCTCCCAAACCGCCGGCCTGAAATATTACTGGAAAATGGACGAGGAACTCGGTACGGCTTCCTTCGACGTGCTCCGCCGCAACAAACTGCACTTCTGCGGCGCCGCGTTCGACGCCGACCGTCCCAACGTGCGCACCATGGGTAAAACCAACCAGGAGGGTTTCTACCGTATCGAATCGGCGAGTTACGGCACGGGCACCACGTTCCTGGCCAACCCGATGAAGGATTTTTACCGTTACCGGGCGCTCAAATTTACGCGCGGCGAAGCGCATTACGCCACCCTGCCCGATTTTTCCCTGACGCCCAAAGCTACCCTTGAACTGTGGGTGAACAGCGCCGGCCCCGATGGCGACCAATGCCTGCTCTCCAAAACCTGGCCCGGTAACGATTTCCGGCTGTTGCTTTCGCCAAACGGCAACACCAGCGATATCCGGTTTTATCTCAACGGCCAGGAACACAATTTCGGCCAGTTGGGTGTAGGCTACCAACACCTGGCGTTCACTATCGACAGCGCGAGCGGACAGGTAGCGGCCTATAAAAACGGCGTGCCGCTCGGCAGCCACAACTTTACCGGCATAAGCGGCAACTGGTCGGATACCACCACCCAATGGATACTGGGCGCCCGCGCCAGCGGCAGCAGCCGCACCGACTACTTCGGCGGCCTCATCGACGAGGTGGCGCTGTACGACACCACGCTCATCGCCGACAGTATTTTATCCCACGCCTACCGGCCCCGGAACATGCAGGAGCAGGGGCTGCGCGTTTATTTTGCGCTCGACGAGGGCAACGGCAACCGCCTGAACCACAGCGGCTCGGTGCTATTGCCTTATGGTACCAGCTTTGGCGCAGAATGGTCGCCCCTGACGGCACGCCAGGCGACTACCCCCCACATTTTTACACCCGAAACAAGACAGGTGACACTCAACCCCAGCGTCACCTCGGTGGATCAGGTGGATTTTGTAGACCGTTCCACTATACCCGTATCGGGTTTCGTCCGGTATAAAAACACCGATTGCTTCGCCAAAAATGTAGAAATATTGGTCAATGGCGCCTCGTATAACCCCAAGATATTGACGGACTCCACGGGTAAATTTACCGTTGATTTCGATCCGGGTACAACAGCCCAACTGACCCCAAAATTTGAAGACCATGTTTTTGTCCCGGCTTTTTGGGAGGTGACCAACGTGGTGAATCCCATCGCGGGTATCCTGTTCAACGATATCACCACCCGGAAGGTATCGGGTAAAGTGGCGGGCGGTTTGTGTAAAAAATCCGTTATCGAAGCGCCGCCGGGGCAAGGCCAGGGCACGGTGTGTGTGGTGAAAGTGCGCTCCGTCGACGGCTGCTTCGAGCGCCAGCTGATCATCGACAACCAGGAAGGCGACTATGAATTTACCAACCTGCCACCCCTTGAAAGCATGACGGTAGCCGTGACGGAACATTCCAACCCCGACATCAAATCCGCATTTCAGGTACTGGGCGGCGCCACGGTGAACCTGACTAAAAAAGACACGGCGGTGGAGTTCATCTATTTCGCCCCGCCCGAAGTCCTTATCAACAGCGGTCTCGATCCGTTCCCCGGCTGCGTCGATGAAATCTTCGTACTCGACCGCGGCGAGCCGGTCAACCTGTCCGTTTCCTTGGTGGAAAAGTACGTAGCCACCCCTTCCGACGACGGCGTTTGCCCCCTTGACACGGCAGCCTTCAGCATTGTCAACGGCATTGCCGACCGAACGCTCGATACGGCTATGAGCAACGGTGTACTGGTGTACAAATTCCGCGCGGGCGAACCCAACCCCTCGCCGCCGTTTCTGAAAACCCTGCAGATCACCGGCACTTCGCTGGCAGGCCGGTCAGGCACTTTAGTCGTGCAGGTAGTGGTGACCGGGATACGGAACAAGGAAAACACTTTCACGACCCTGTTACCGGAAACGCCAAGCGTCATCCTGCGCGACCCGCCCGGCGACGGCAGTTATGCCTATCTGGAAAAAGGCTCCACGCTGTGCAATACGTATTCATTTGCAGAAACGGACGTGGAAGCGGGCGGCAGCGGTATAGAAATCCACCTCGGTGGAAATGTGGAGATTTCCACGGCAACGGTTCCGGGTGTGGCCTACATTATCAATAATGCCGGCGTGATAGCCGATGCCGACTATCAGTTCATTGTCTCCAGCGAAGTGGTGGATGAACATTCCCTGGAAACCTGCCTGACCACCACCGAACGTTTTTCCACCGGCGACCGGGATGATATTGTGGGCGGAGAAAATGGCGCCGACGTTTATCTCGGAACGGCATTTAACCTGATTTTCGGTTTTGCCGACCTGGTTTCCTTCGACGATATGAACTGCCAGCCCATTGTGACCACGGTACTGAACGTGAATCCCGACACGTTTGCCACCGTTTTCATGTACTCGGAGTACCATATTGTGAATAACACCATGCGTTACCTGGATTCCCTGGTAGCCGACCCCAACGCAACGCCGGAAGAAGTGGCCCGGTATACTTTGTCCAAACAACGCTGGCAACAATTCATCGACCAGAATATCGGCTTGAAAGAGAAGGCTAAACTGGTACGGAATATTTCGTTCGACGCCGGCGTATCGTACGAGTTTTCGGAAACGGCCGACACGACGTCTTCCAGCAGCAAAACAGAAGCCGACGGCCTGGACAATACGGTGACGACCCACATTGGGTATGAATTCAACAAAGCCGGCTTTAAATTGGTCGGAAATGTGATGATCTCCAACAAAAAAGCAACCACCAACGGCAATGGCGCGGCATCCGGCCTGACCGTCGGTTACGTGCTGGCCGATGACGATCCGGGCGACGCGTTTTCCGTTGACGTAGCCCTGGATTCGGCCTACCGGACGCCGGTATTCCGGCTCAAAGCCGGGCAGTCGTCCTGTCCCTGGGAGCCGGGCACTGCCAACCGCGAAGCGCCAAACCTCGCACTCGCCCAAGGCTCGCAGTTCAAGGCCATCAACGTGCCTGCCAACGAACCGGCGGTGTTCAAAGTGAACCTTGGAAACCTGAGCGCCACCAATGAGGATTTATCTTACGGTTTGACCGCTATTGCGAACAACAACCCGAACGGGGCCGTCATCAAAATCAACGGCCAGCCGATGAACAACAACATCGTTCCGTACCTGATCCCTTACGGCACCTCTGTGCCGGCCACGATCACCATAGAACGCGGACCGGTAGAATACGAATACGACAGCCTTCAGATTGCCCTGGTATCCCAGTGCGAGTACGAACGCGACCTGACCACCGTGGTGCCGCTGGAAAACGCCTCCAAGTTCGTCTCTTCCATCTACCTCGGCGTCGACTTTATCCGCCCCTGCAGCGAGGTAGGCATCAATGTGCCGGAACAAAACTGGGTGGTGCTCAACGACGATCCCATCCAGCCCGGAACCCTGCGCCGTATCACCGTGTCGGGCTACGACCTGAACTCTACCGATTTTCAGCTGGTGCGCGTCCAATACCGCCGAACCAACGGCGACGGCGCCTGGATCAATCTGCCCACCCCGGACGGCGTCTTCGAACGCTACAACCCCAACTGGTCGGGATATGCCGCCCTGCCCAATCCCAAACCGCCCGTCCTGGGACCCTCGTTCACCCAGTTTTTCTGGGAAACCGCGGGCATCGGCGACGACGAATATGAAATCCACGCCTGGGCCGTGTGTACGGGCGATGCTTCCGACAAACCGGGTTTTTCCCAGATCATCAAAGGCCGTATCGACCGCGAGCCGGCCTCCATTGTGGGTGTGCCGCAACCCTCGGACGGCGTGTATCACGTGGGCGACGAGATTTCGTTCACGTTCAACCAGCACATCAATTGCGACAAGCTCATCCCCGCCGACCTGACCCAACCCAACAACGTGGGCCTGTACGACGCCGTCACCGACCAGTTGATTGATATTTCAGTGACTTGTTTTGAAAACAAAATCGTGCTGGATCCCACGTTTGACAACAAGTTTTATGAAAACCGCATTTTGCGGGCCGAATTGCACGGCATCGAAGACCTGGTGGGCAATGCGTTCAACGGCACGAAGTTCAATAAAGGCGTATGGGAATTCTATGTAGACCGCAACGAACTGGCCTGGCTGACCGACAGCGTGGGCATGACGAAATACGAAGACGAGAACAAAACCGTCGTCGCCAACATCCACAACCGGGGCGGTTACCCCGTGCCGTTTAAGATCCTGAATGCGCCCGACTGGGTGCACATCACGCCCGATCAGGGTACGCTGGCCGCCAACGAGATACGGCAGGTGTATTTCACCGTCGATTCTTCACTGGCGTTCGGGCGTTGGTCGGACTCCATTGTGCTGCGCACCGAAACGGGGCAGAACCCCTTCTTTATGGGCGGCGACGAAGCGCTGCCCGTGGGCGCGCGCGTGGTATGCCGTCCGCCTTATGGCTTCGTGAATGCAGGTTTGTATGAAAACACCATGAGCCTGGTGCTCAAGGTCGATATCGAGGGCGAATTTTCCACCGATGCGGAAGACATCGTGGCAGCGTACCTCGACGATGAACTGCGCGGGCGTGCCAACGTGCAATACGTGCCCTTGCTCGGCGCTTACCTGGCTTATCTGACGATCTACGGCGACCCGGACGACGTACTCGACGCTGTCCGGATCGAGGTTTGGGATGCCTCTGCCTGCCAGCGCTACGGGTTTGTGCAGGAGAGTTTCGTTTTCCAGCCCGACAACGTCATCGGCACGCCCAATAACCCGCAGCTGATACACACTGCCGGCCTGTTGTTGCGGGAGGTGCCGATCAATTACGGCTGGAACTGGCTGTCGTTCAACCTGGAGTTTCCAAACGACAGTCTCAACCCGGCGCTGGCCACCCTGCATCATCCGCAGAACGACCTGATCCGCAGCCAGGGGCCGTTTGCGCAATACAGCGGCGGCTGGTTTGGCTCGCTGTACCGCTTGAACAATACTTCCATGTTCATCTATCGCGCCGACCAGTCCGATGTCCTGCGTATGCTGGGTATGCCTATCGACCCTGCTACGCTGCCCATTCCGCTCACTGGCGGCTGGAACTGGATTGGGTATATTCCCAACTATTCTTTGCCCATCGACGACGCGCTGGCCTCGGTGCCTGCCCAACCGGGCGACCTGATCAAAAGCCAGCTCGCCTTCGCGCAATACTCCAGGGTGATTCAGGCGCCCGACACGTTTTACCGGTGGATCGGCAACCTGAAGTATATGACGCCGCCCAACGGCTATCAGCTCAGGCTTACTTTGCCCGGTACGCTGACCTATCCGCCGGCGCCCGGTCCGCTGCGTGGAGGCGCGGTGCAAGCCCGGGGTGATTCGGAAACGCCGCCGCCTGCTGCTTACTGGACGGTGAACCCGGCCTTGTACGAACACAGCAGCACGCTCATCGGCATGATTCGCTCGAACGGGAGCAACGTGACCACGAGCGACATGGAACTCGGCGCCTTCGCCGGCGCCGAGTTGCGCGGCGCCGCGCAGGCCATTTACATACAACCGCTCGACGCGCACCTGTTTTTCCTCACCATGTACGCCAACACGGCGGGCGAACTGATCCGTTTTAAGTTGTACGACGATGGCACGGGCACGGTGCGCGATCTGACAGAAACGATGTACTTCTCGCCCAACCAGCACCAGGGCGAGCTGGCGGCGCCTGTGCCGTTCGAGTGGCAAACCACGGGTACCGGCGAGGAATGGGCCAAAACGCTTGCCTTCGAGGTGCAGCCCAATCCGTTCAGCAGCGAAACCACCCTGCGGTTTGTGTTGCCCTCGGCGCAGGATCTGACGCTGACCATTACCGACGCCCAGGGGCGCGAGGTGGTACGCCGGCCGGTATCCGCGGCTGCCGGCGCCAATACGGTCATCTGGAACGGCCGCTCCGACACAGGAGCCTGGATGAATTCAGGGGTGTACCTTTTGCGTTTGCAGACCGAACGGGGAAGCGTGAGCAAAAGGGTGGTGGTGCAGCGCATACCCTGAAGCTACATATTGCCGAAGGGATATAACTTGACAGCTGTTTATCCACTTTCGGTTTTAACAACATGATTCAACAGCAGCTACAACGGTACCGGTTTTTCATTTTTCCACTATTTTTCTTTTCCCTCCCTATGACCCGTGCGCAGTCGACAGCATTTGATGAGAGATCCTTCCGGGCGATGACCGACGCCGGGCGTTACCGCTTTGTGCAGGGTTTTTCCTTTTCCAAGATGGATTCGGCGGCTGCATGGAGGGCGCTGAACCGCATGCTCGACATCGGCCGGGAAAAAAGGGATTCCAGGTCTGTAATGGCCGTGCTTTACCGTCGCTACACGGAGCGTCTCGTACTCAATCCCAAAGACTCCTATAAGTGCCTGGATAATGCGGCTGCCGCTTTGTCGGAAATGGAAAGCATTGCCCGGCAGGGCGGTTTCGGGGTGGAGGAAACGGTTGGGCGCTTTTATCTGAAATACGAGGCGTTTCTGTACCGGAGACTTCCCCGTGAAAAGATGTATGTCGAAATTCGAAGCACTTTTGAAAGAATGGAGCGGCTGGGTTTTGAGCAATTCCGGGATTACGGCTACGAGTTTATTTTGCGGTGTTGTATCAAGTTTATGTGGGAAATGGAGGATTTTGAAGAGGCGTACCAGTATTTAACCGTTGCAGAGCGGGTCATATCCCCTTCGCAAAAAAACTACAAGTACTACATTACCGTGCTCAACCTGCTGCAAACCTACTGGCAGCAGCAAAAAAAAGACCTTTCCAGGGCGATTGATTACGCGGAGAAGATCCGGCGTTTTTACGAAAACTTCCAGTCTGAAAACCCGGAAGAGCGTTGGATGGGCCGTTTTTGGCAGGGATTCTCCCTGCTCAGTATCGCGGAAATGCGCCTCGAACAGGGCGATACTTCCGGGGTGGAGTCTTATGCGAATCAGGGCTATGCCTGGGTAAAACGGGAAGAGACGAATACCAATATATACGCCTATATCGCCGAGTACGAGGCCCTGAATGTGTATGTGCCCATCAAAATAACCCTGGGCAAGATGGAGGAAGCAGGCTTGTTGCTAAAACGGGCCGGGGCGATCAAGGAAAAAATTGGCGTCCGTTGGGAAATGAATGTGTTCAAACACATCAAATTTTACGAAAACTACGCCCGTTACCACGAGTTGCAGGGTAGCGCCGGCCAGGCCCTGCGCTACGCCAAACTCGCCCGGGTATTGCATGACAGTCTTGACCGGCACAATGGCGTGCTCAAATACGAGTACATCAAACAGCGCCTTGAAGCAGAAAAATACGCCGCACAACTTCAATTGGTGGAAAGCGAAAAAGAACTGCACAAGGCGTTGCGCAACGCCGCTTTTATTATCCTGGCGCTCGTGTTGCTGCTGGCCTTAAGCCGGATTCAACATCAACGGTACCTGCGCCGCCGGCAGGAAGCGGAACTGGAAGCCGCCCGGAATGAACTGGGGGCCATGACCGCTAATTTCCTCGAAAAAGCGGAGATGGCCCAAAAACTGCATGCCGAACTGCAACGCCTTTCCGCTGCCGGCGAACACAGCCA